>CAZKIR010000307.1:0-3716 GCA_964552835.1 uncultured Bacteroidales bacterium | reverse complement strand
GCGGCCTAACCCGTTAAGCCTGCACACTTTAAAGATTCGCTCTATCCATGAAAACCGTATCTATACTTCTCAAACCGACCTGTTTGATAAAACCCCGGTTTTGGATATAAAGCCAGCTATCAAGGATTTGGATTTAACCGGGGAAACCAATAGCGGGTGGCTGGACAAGAAAAAAGACAACAAGATAGAATATGGTCCAGGCCCAGCACATGGGCACATTCATGGCCATAAGCATAAACACGGGGGCGACGCATTTTTGCACGAGGCCCAGGATATCGTTATCGATATCACGGGGGCGGTACTGGGCATGCAATATTTACAAGTTGAACCCCGGGCCAGCCTTCTGGCCCCGCTAAGGGTAGGAGGGGGCAAGGTAAAATTTTCCCATGGCCATTTGCCCGTGCCATCACCGGCTACCCGGATTATCATGGAAGAATATGATATTCCCTGGGAATTTGGCCCCCTGGACACGGAATTGTGTACCCCCACGGGATCCGCTATCCTGGCCGCGCTAGGTGCAAAACGAGAAAAAGAGGCCCCAAAGGGGTCAAAATTAGGTCAATCCCGCGGCACGAAAGATATAGACGTGCCACCATTAAAAGTGTACCTGAAGGGATAAGTAGGTCACGAAAATTTCATACCGATTACCAGGATATCGTCAATCTGCTTCTGATCGCCCATCCATTCTTTCAAAGCCTGGTCGAGCGATTGTTTTTGTTCCTCCATGTCCTCGCCCTGGATATCGAGCAATAATTTGTAAAAGCGTTTAATTTTAAATTTCCCGCGGTCGTTGGAACCGAATTGATCCTGGAAACCGTCCGAGAAAATATAGAAACGAGCCGGTTCGTTTAGTTGGAAAACATGTTTTTCAAAAACCTTTTCCTCGCGTGATGTGCCCCCTATGCAATGCTTGGTACCTTTTATTTTTTTCACTTCCCCGTTTTTAACAATGACGAGCGGGTTCTTTGCCCCGGAAAACTCCAATGTCCTCTTTTTTTCGTCAATCACGCAAAGTGCCATGTCCATCCCGTCGCTATTATCTTTTTCTTCTTGGTTCAGGGCCAGGTTAATGCTTTTGTTCAGCTCGGACAGAACCATCTCGGGCGAAGTAATCCCCCGGGTGTGCACGATTTGTTTCAGATACGAATCCCCCAGCATGCTCATGAAGGCGCCGGGCACCCCGTGGCCCGTGCAATCAACGGCAGAAATAATGGTTTTTCCATTTTTCTGGGCGTACCAGTAAAAATCCCCGCTCACGATATCCCTGGGTTTGAAATAGATAAAGGAAGCCGGGATGGTTTTCCCGATTTTGTCCATGTCTACCAACATGGCTTCTTGGATCCTGAAAGCGTACTCGATGCTGTCGGTAATGTTCTTGTTGATTTTCTCGATAATGGATTTTTGTCGGCTTATGCTCTCGTTTTTTTCTTGTAACAATTCATTCTTGCGGGAAATGATAAGGTTTGCCCGTTTTTTTATCCGCACCTGGTTCCATATGATGATGACCACGGTAAGGATAAATATCGTTACACCGATAAGAAAATTCCGTACCCTTTGCTGCTTTTCAAGTTCCAGTTTTTGAATACTATTTTCCTGGGTCAGGATAATATTTTGTTGTTCCTTGGCTTCCGTGTTAAATTTTACACGCATTTCCTCGATAGCTTCACGGGTGTTCTCATCATACAGCATCTTGGTGATTTCCATGTGTTGCCTGTAATACCCCAAGGCCTTAGAATCCTCGCCTAATTTTTCATGGGCACCCGCGAGTGATGACAGTACTTCTTTCAGGCCTTCCTTGTAATCAATTTTTTCTGTAATTTGGCGGCTTTGATTAAAATATGATATGCTTTCCTTGAAATTCTCCATTTTCAAGTGTACCCTGCCTATATTGGCGTATGCAATAGCGATGCCTTGTTGGTCGTTGAATTGTTTTTTTAGTTCCAGGGCTTTTTGGTAGAAGGACAGGGCCTTATGGTAATTATCCTTGAAAAAATGCATATTGCCCATCTGAAGGTAGGTTTTTGATTGGCCAGATTTATCTTGTATGGCATCCTGGATCATGGCAGTCTCCTCGTAGTAACCAAGGGCTTTGTCATATTCTTGTTTTTTTTCGTGCAATTGGGCGATGGAAGAGAGGGTTTTCGAGTAACCAATTTTTACCGGTAACCCCAACCCTTTCCCTTCCAGGGAACCGAATATTTTTTTCGCCTTGGTATAATAATTCATGGCTTCTTCAAGGTTTTCCAATTTCCCGTAAATAACTCCCAGGTTATGGTACGCGTTGCCCAAGCCAATTTTATTGTCCAATCCCTTGTAGGTTTTAACCGACTGTAGTTGGTATTCAAGGGCTTTGTCATAATTTGCCAGGTTCAGGTACACGATGGCCACGGCATTCAATGAAGAAGCTATGTTGCTGCTGTCACCAATTTTCCTGTCGTAATCTAGTGATAAGAGGCTATATTCCAATGCCGACTGGTAATTTCCAACCGAGTTATAAATCATGGAAATGTTGGATAGGCAGGAAGCCATTAAACCGGTATAGCCGTTTTGTTCCGAGATATCAAGGCATTTTTTGTAACTTTCCAGGGCACTGTCGAGCATGTACATGTACTGGTAATTATTGCCCAATAACTTGTAACCGAGGGCATGATCGTATGTATTGTTAGCCACTTTATGAATTAACTGCCTGGCCAGCTTGATCTTGCCAGCAGGCGGGGTGGGCTGGCCTTGTAAAACATCTAACAATGAGTCAACAGGCTGGGCAGAAAAACAAAAATAAAAGTTCAACAATAAAATCAGTATGCTTATGGATAAATAATGCCCTTTCATCAAAACTTTATAAATATTGTTTGTAAATAGATTTAAAAAAAAATATATTTGTTCCCGTTATTGCCAAAAATAGATCATTTAACCAATTACCCATGAAAATATGCATTCTTTTATTCTTTGCCTTGCATTTTAGTATCCTGCCAATGGTTAGTCAATGCAAGCAAGGGGCAGCGATCCTGTTGTCGTTTCAAAACACGGGATCGTATTACGTGAACGGGGCCAAGCAAAAAATTGATTATCCCACGCGGTTTTGCCCGGGTGATCAACTTTCCGTTGAGCAAGGGGAACTCACAATAATGCTCACCAATGGCGAAAAGAAAACCATTACCGCGGCCGGTAGCCTTACCGTGCAAAATGGGTTTCAAGAAGAAAACCAGCAATTAATGTCCATGGCCAATGGCCAAAAGCCGGGTATGCTTTCGCAGCATAACCTGGCTTATAACATCAGGGGGAACGAGAAAATATTTCCCGTGAAATCGAAGCTCTTGCCCGGCCAGAAAGCCATTATCAGTACCCGGTACAATTCTGGAACGGTAGATGATTTCAAGATAGAAATGTTTGAAACCGAAACCGATAAAAAGGTGTTTGAAAGAAAATTAAATGATACCCGTGAAATTAGCCTGGAAGGGATAAATTTCCAAGAAGAGAAAAATTATTACTGGATTCTTTCCAGTACCTCTAAAAGCCTAAGCGAGATGGGCGAGATTGAGGTAATACCGGGAAACGTGCATCAAATGAAGCCCGAGAGTGAACTGGCCTATATTACCTCTATCAACAAGCAATTGGAAACCGGCATGCTGTTCCAGGCCCAAAACCTGCTTTGGCAAGCCAAGGCCGATTACCCGGGGGTTCAATTGTTCGAATACTTGTTGGAGGAGTTGTATCAA
>CAZKIR010000306.1:4018-5250 GCA_964552835.1 uncultured Bacteroidales bacterium | reverse complement strand
TTTCACCTTGCTTGGTATCAAATGTTACTTCCTGTTCGGGTTGTAATATTTTGTTTGCATTAGTAATACCCGTTCGGTGAACAAATATGTCCTCGCCATTTTCCGATACAATAAAACCAAAACCTTTGGTATCATTGTACCATTTTACTCTTCCTGTCATTTTTCGAGTTTTTTTTTAATTATTTCCTTGGGCGGGCTTCGTTCACAACCATTTCCCTGTTTCCAAGAGATGCCCCGTTCAATTCTTCGATCGCCCTTTGGGCTTCATCCTGGTTTGTCATTTCCACGAAGCCAAAGCCTTTGCTACGGCCACTGTACTTATCGGTAATAACTTTTGCAGAATCTACGGTACCGTATTCTTCAAATACTTCTCTTAGTTCGTCTTCATTAACCTTGTAATTAAGGTTACCTACGTAAATGTTCATTGTTTGTAAAATTTAATTGTAATAAAAATATTAAATTAATTTAAAAATCAGGCAGATAAATAACAAAATCGGCAAGAAATTGATAAATAAAAGCGCAGTTCATAAATCTTGATTTTTTGCAAATATAATAATTTTATTTTTAAAACAATATTTTTCTATTAAATAGTTGTTGAAGCAGAAATAAACAATTAATGGCCCGTTAGAAAAGAAATAATTTAGCATTTTTTTTGAGTGGAAAAAATCATTACTTTTACATCTGTTATCAAAATAACCTTGATGCACTATGGGCAAAATGAAATATTCAATTTTTTTATTTTTATTTTTTTTTGCGGCAACCAGCTTTGCCCAAAACAAAAAAGTAACCCAGGCCGACCAGGCATACAAGGCCGGCGAATACTTGATAGCCGTTGACCTTTACAGGGAAGTTTACGCTGAAATCCTTGACAAGGAATTAAAAAAAGAAATGCTTTTCAAGATTGCCAATTGCTACCGTATAACCAACCAACCTAAAAAGGCCGAGTTATGGTACAAGAAAACCATCCGTAAAGAACACGAGGATCCCATTATTTATTATTATTACGCCGAGGCCTTGAAACAAAACGGCGAATTCGAAGAAGCCATCGAGCAATACAAGGCTTATAAAGAAAAAGTTCCAGACGACACGAAGGCAGAGAAAGGCATAGAATCCTGCCAGATGGCCCAACAATGGCTGGAAAGGCCAACCAATTACCAGGTAGAAGAGGTAAAATTCTTCAATTCACGACGTGCCAGCGATTTTGCCCCGTCATACGCTTCATCCGACTATGC
>CAZKIR010000306.1:0-4008 GCA_964552835.1 uncultured Bacteroidales bacterium | reverse complement strand
TTACCTCGAACCGCGAAGAGGCCACGGGAGAAGAAATACACGGGGCCACGGGAATGGATTTTGCCGATATTTTCTCGAGCCAACGCGACAAACAAGGCGAGTGGAGCGATCCCGTGCCCCTTGGGGAAGTCATAAACACACCCTTTGAAGAAGGTGTTTGCGCTTTTAACAAGGATTTTGGCACCATGTATTTTAGCCGGTGCAAGAAAGAAAAAAAAGAAAAACTAGGTTGCCAAATCTACCTTTCCAAACGTTCAGGAACAACCTGGGACAAAGCTGAACCCCTTGAAATCACGGCTGACAGCCTCGTGGTGGCCCACCCGGCCATATCGCCCGATGAACTGACCTTGTATTTTGTTTCAGACATGCCCGGCGGGTTTGGCGGGAAAGACATCTGGCGGGTTACCCGGGACGATCCTTCCGGTACCTTTGGTGAACCGGTGAACCTGGGCGCTGATATCAATACCGAGTTTAATGAATTGTTTCCATACGTCCACCCTGATGGCACCCTTTACTTCTCGTCTGATGGGCATGTGGGCATGGGCGGACTGGATATATACAAGGCCGCGGAACTAGGCAACGGAGGCTGGAAAGTGGAAAACATGTACCACCCGGTAAATTCTGTAGCCGATGACTTTGGTATTACATTCGAAGCCGAAAAGGAAAAGGGTTTTTTCTCTTCAACCCGCGATGATTTCAGGGGCATGGACAATATTTATTCATTTTACCTCCCCCCATTGCGGTTTAGCATAGCCGGGAAAGTAGAGGACAACAAAACCGAAGAAAAAATACCCAATACAACCGTAAAACTTATCGGGAGCGATGGCTCTACCTTGGAAGACAAAACCGGGGACGACGGAAGCTTCAGGTTCATGTTACGGCCCAACACGGATTACGTGATCGTGACACGCCAGGAAGAATATCTCAAGGGAAAATCAAAAGTAACGACCAAAGGCGTTGGCGAAAGCAAAGAATTTAACACGACCATAGCAATGTCGCCAATTGACAAGCCCATCGATTTGCCCAATATTTTCTTCGACCTGGAAAGTGCCGAGCTTAGGCCGGAATCCCGGGTTGCCCTCGACCGCTTGATCGAGATACTAAACGACAACCCGAATATTACCATCGAGTTGTCCGCGCATACCGATATCCGGGGCTCCGATGAATTTAACATGAAACTGTCGCAAAAACGGGCCCAATCGGTTGTGGATTACCTGGTGGAACACGGCGTAAACCCGGATCGTCTCATGGCCAAAGGGTATGGTTCCGATAAGCCCAAGCGAATTGACGTGAAAATGGCAAGGAAATACCCCTTCCTGGAAGAAGGTGACGTATTGACACCCGAATTTATTGAAAATATTGAAACAGAAGAAAAACAAGAAATTGCCCATCAAATTAACCGGCGAACTGAATTTAAAGTGCTTTCAACAGATTACAAGACAGGAGAATAAACTAGTCAATACTTGTCCTGTAAAATAAAAACCCATGGATATAGGGCAAAAAATAGAAGCTTTTGATAAGCTGGGGGCTTTCATGGGCCAGTTTCGGCCAGAAGAGCCGGGAAAAGATGCCCGGCTCACGGCACTAAACAGGCAACTTTACGATGAATGCCAAAATCAAATCAGCCTCGCGGAAATACACAACCCATGGTTTACGCGGGATTTTACCCGGGAGGCACTCGGTGGGCTGCACAAGATGCTAAAAAAAGAAAAACTGGTAAAATGGACAAGTGTTTACCCATATCTGACCAATAATAACGGGGAACCCTTGAAAACCATTGGCACGGTATTGGCCGGAAATATCCCTATGGTGGGCTTTCATGATTTCTTGTGCATCTTGATAAGCGGGAACCGGTTTTTGGGAAAGTTATCTTCCAAAGATAATATCCTACTAGATTTTTTTTCGCGTGTACTATGCTTTATCGAACCCGGGTTCAAAGACAGGATACAATTTGAAGAAAGCATTATGAAAGATTTTGACGCCGTGATCGCTACCGGTAGCAATAACTCGGCCCGGTATTTCGAATACTACTTTCGCGGTTACCCGAAAATTATACGTAAAAACCGTAACGGGGTCGCCGTGCTTACCGGAAATGAAAAGCCGCAAGAATTACACGCCCTGGGGAAGGATATTTTTACCTATTTTGGCCTGGGCTGCCGCAACGTTTCTAAAATACACGTGCCCCCGGGCTATGACCTTCGGTTGTTATTGGATGCCCTGCAAGGGTACGGGTCATTGTACCAACATAACAAGTATGCCAATAATCACGATTACCAGCGTTCCATTTTTTTACTAAACCAGGTACCCCATCTTGACAATGGTTTTCTACTGGTTAAAGAAGACCCGGCTATCACCTCCCCCATCGGCGTACTACATTTCGAACACTACAAGGACATCACTGAAGTTAACCAAATCCTTGAAGATAAAAAAGAAAACATACAATGCGTGGTAAGTTCTTCCCCGGGAGTACCCGGTGCCATCCCCCCGGGGCAATCCCAACAACCAGAAGCCTGGGAATACGCTGACGGGGTTGACACCCTGGCCTTCTTGATCAAAGCCACGGGAGGATAATTCATGGCAATGCGCGAAAAAAAATTGGTTATCGTCCCGGGACCAACAGCCGTGGGCAAAACCTCTACTTGTATTAAATTGGCAAAAAATTATGATTCTGAAATTATCTCGGCTGATTCGCGGCAATTTTACCGGGAACTAAAGATTGGCACGGCGGCCCCTACCTGGCAAGAATTGAATGAAATACCGCACCACCTTGTTGGGCATTTATCGGTAACAGAATATTACAACGCGAGCATGTTCGAACAAGATGCATTAGGTATCCTGAAAGACCTTTTTCAAAAACACGATATCGTGTTCATGACAGGTGGAAGCGGCTTATACATTAACGCTGTTTGCGATGGCATTGATGACTTGCCCAGGGTAGACCCGGAAATACGTCAAAACCTGCTATCAAGGCTTGAAAAAGAAGGCCTTGAAAGTTTGCGCAAGGAACTGAAGATACTGGATCCCGGGTATTATAAAATTGTAGATTTAAAAAACCCGAAAAGAATATTAAAAGGGCTAGAAATAAGTATCATGACAGGCAAACCTTATTCTTCTTTCTTGACACGCGAGAAAAAAGAAAGGCCTTTTTCCATTCAAAAGATTGGCTTGAACCTCGATCGCGAAGAACTATACCAAAGGATAAACCAACGAGCGATAAAAATGGTCGAGGACGGGCTAGTAGAAGAAGCAGGAACATTGCTCCCTTACAAGAACCTTAACGCGCTGAACACGGTCGGCTACAAGGAAATATTCGCGTACCTCGATGGCCAGTACACTCTGAACCAGGCTATTGACCTAATACAAAGAAATACAAGGCGATACGCTAGAAAGCAAATTACCTGGTTTAGAAAAGACCCTGCTATACAATGGTTTGCCCCTTCACACCTTGATGCCATGAACGAAGCAATTTCAAGGTAATATAAAAACCTACACGGATAAAACAAAATAAATTCCAACTGCTGAATTTAAAGGCATACTTTTTGTAAATAATGTTTTTAATTCAATAATAATATGTTTTTTTTGTATCAATTAGAAATAGTTTTGATGACAAAGCCGCTATATTAGTCACATTATGAAATAATATCAGTTACTTTAAAATAATTAAAAGAAAAGTTTTTTTTCAGATTGTAAAGAATTTATGTATATTTGTATAAATTCATCAAAAACACCATATCATAATGAAAAATAAATCACAGATTGACACATTAGATAAAAAGATACTCAACATTATTTCCAAGGACGCTCGCGTGCCCTTCTTGGAAGTTGCCAGAGAATGCGGGGTATCAGGGGCTGCGATTCACCAACGGGTACAAAAAATGGTGAAAGAAGACGTTATTAAAGGGAGCGAATTTATTGTTGATCCCAAGCGAATCGGGTTTAATACCTGCGCGTACATTGGTATTTTTCTCGAAAAGGAAGCCAGATGGGGTCATCGGTTTGGGGTTTTGG
>CAZKIR010000305.1:1007-5268 GCA_964552835.1 uncultured Bacteroidales bacterium | reverse complement strand
GGGTTTATGCCGGGGCCAAAAAGAATGAATGGTTTTGGTTAATAGAGAAATATGGCCATTGGTTTTCGCTTTAGCGGAAACTAATCCCTAAACCGCCGGTATACATCGGGTAATTTTGTATGGTGTATTGTCCGTACAGGGTCACCACCGCGAGTTTTACCCTTAGCCCGACCCCGATAGAGGGATTCAAATCGTTGGGGATGGATAGGCTGATGGGATCTTGTAAAGTATAGGTTTTATCTTCGGCATCCAAAGTGGTTTGAATTTCTGCATTTGCCCCGCTTCCAGATACCTCAGGTTTAGGTAAAGCATATTCGCCCAGTAGGTTTAAATCAAATTTACTTTTGGTTAACCCAAGAGAAATATAAGGGTGTATGATTGGTAATTTCGCCCCCACGAGCACAGCCCCGTGAAACGCGGAAATGGTTGTTTCTAATTCTTGGTTATTCGGGTTTTCATAACCAGCAGGATCGTCCACATCTGGTGTGTTGTAAGGAATGTTCGCGCTCATTCCCATGTTCGTGTAACCTAGAAATACAGAGCCCTTTAAAAATGGGATTTTATCCACGATGGGCAGCCATTGCAGGAAATCATGCTTCACGCCGATGCCCCATAAACCAATGGTGCCAAAATCGCCAATGGCCACGTTCGGGACAAAACGCCCCACGAGGTCCGTGTTTTTTATCAAGCCGACCCCCACGTTCATGGTAGGCATGGGGATGCCCACGGGTACGTCAAAGCCTTTTATTTGGGTGGGTTCAAGCAAAGTTACTGTTTTTTCGATAGTTTGAGTGCCGCTACCTGGGATATCTTCATTAGTGTATGTTTCCTCCATTTTTATCGAATTCACATCTTCACCGTTCGTTATAGTCGGGAACTCTTTGCTACTAGTTGCTGATGTAATTTGTTCAAGTCCAAGGTTCGCGATATCAAAAAGCATATCTGCATCAGGCGTTTGGGCAAAGTTCACGCTTAAAGAGAGGTCAAAACCCAAGGTTTTGTGCGTGCTTGCTGTATTGTACCATCCACCTGCCAGATCATACCCCCAGGCTTTTCCAAGCGGGGTGAGATAAGCTTTCATCATTTTTTCGGCATCGTCTTGGCCCGCTTTCATGATATCGCCAAGCGCATCAAACTGGGCAGTGGCTTGTAAAGAAAAAATTACACTTGACATGATCGCGATCGCGATGGTTTTAAGGAATTGTTTTTGTCGTCTCATAGTATTGGGTTTTAGTTCATAATATATTTATTTCCAGGGTGCTGCTAATTATAAACAGCTAGGAAAGATAATAAAAAAACTGTATTTCACAAATTTTTACCATGTATTGCCTGTTTCATGGGGTGTAACGTTTTACCTGGCAATTGGTTTTCAGGTGCCCTTAAAAAATTCCTGAAAGAATAGTATTTTTGAAGATGATCAAAAGGAGCAGACCATGGCACATGTGAACGAACCATTGGCAGAACGGATGCGGCCAAAGGACCTGGAAGGCTTTATCGGGCAGGGGCACCTGGTAGGCGAAAAGGCGGTATTACGAAAGATGATCGAATCCGGGAGGATACAATCTTTTATCTTGTGGGGACCGCCCGGGACGGGTAAAACTACCCTGGCCAAGATCATCGCGAACAAGCAAAACCGGCCTTTTTATAACCTGAGCGCGATCCAATCAGGGGTAAAAGACGTGCGGGAAACCATCCAAAAGGCCAAGGATCAGCGTTTTTTTAACGCGCCTAACCCCATCTTGTTCATTGATGAAATCCATCGTTTTAGCAAATCGCAACAAGATTCGCTGCTTGGGGCCGTGGAGCAAGGCATCGTGACCCTGATCGGGGCAACCACCGAGAACCCTTCTTTTGAAGTCATATCACCCTTGCTGTCCAGGTGCCAGGTATACGTGATGAAGCCCCTGGAAAAGGAGCATCTGGTACAACTCGTGCATAAAGCCCTTGAAAAAGATCAAATCCTGAAGGAACTTACCATTGAAATCGAGGAAGATGAAGC
This sequence comes from uncultured Bacteroidales bacterium, assembly GCA_964552835.1. GTDB lineage: Bacteria > Bacteroidota > Bacteroidia > Bacteroidales > CAYFUP01 > CAZKIR01. Next base: position 3,269 of record CAZKIR010000305.1, on the reverse strand, counting down.
CATGTTACGATACTCGGGCGGGGATGCCCGTAAACTCCTCAATATCGTGGAACTGGTGGTGAACAACCAGGAAGGCGGCAAGCGGGTTATCAATAATCAGATCGTTACCGGGAACCTGCAACAAAACATGGCCTTGTACGACAAAAGCGGGGAACAACATTATGATATTATTTCGGCTTTTATTAAATCCATCCGTGGAAGCGATCCCAATGCTGCCGTGTATTATTTGGCCCGGATGATAGAGGGTGGGGAAGACCCCAAGTTTATCGCCCGGCGGCTGGTCATCCTGGCCGCGGAAGATGTGGGGCTGGCCAATCCCAATGCCTTGCTGATGGCCAACGCGGCCTTCCGGGCAGTGGAGACCATCGGCATGCCCGAGTCAAGGATTATCTTGTCAGAAGCTACCATCTTTTTGGCTACCTCCGCGAAAAGCAACTCGGCATACATGGCCATCAACCAGGCCCAAAGCCTGGTGAAAAAGACAGGGGATTTGCCTGTTCCCATGAACATACGGAATGCCCCTACCAAGCTTATGAAAGACTTGGGCTATGGAAAGGATTACCTGTATGCGCACGATTATCCCGGTCATTTTGTTGAACAAGAGTTTATGCCGGAGGATCTCGAAGGCACGAAATTATATGAAGCCGGTGATAACCCCCGTGAAAAAGATATCAGGAAACGTTTGTTGGATTGGTGGAAAGGGAAGTATGGGAAGTGAGAAGTGAGAAGTGAGTAGTGAGTAGTGAGAAGTGAGTAGTGAGAAGAGTAGAAAATGCCTGTGTTATTTCTTTATTGGTACTTAGTTACCTTTACAAGGTGACAAGGTAGACAAGGTGTCAAAGTAGACAGGGTAGAAAAACCAGGGAGTATAAAAAATCAAATGACAATACAGTGTCTCTTACTTTCTCCCCTTTTCCCTGTCACCTTGTTACCCTGTTTACCCCTTCTCCCTGCCACCCTCTCCATCCTTTTTCCATAGTTTTTTTGGTTATTGTACTTTGAAGGAAGATTCCTATCTTTACAACGAAAACTAAAAGAGTTCTTGCTAGTATGATACCTGATATCGATAAAATTCAATTTAAAGGATCCGGAAATTTTTTTCTTATGGCCGGCCCTTGTATCCTGGAAGGGGAGAGCATGGGTTATGATCTTGCCGGCACCATTCACGAAATATGCCAGGAGCTGCAAATACCTTTTATTTTCAAGGCCTCGTACCGGAAGGCCAACCGTTCCAAGGCTAATTCTTTCACGGGTATCGGTGATGATAAGGCCTTGAAAATACTGGAAGGGATTGGCAAGGCTTTTTCTATCCCGGTGGTCACCGATATCCACGCGCCGGAAGAAGCCCAGCTGGCCGCCCGGCACGTGGACGTGTTGCAAATCCCGGCTTTTTTGTGCCGTCAAACGGACTTGCTGGTAGCCGCGGGGCAAACCGGTAAAACCGTGAACATTAAAAAAGGACAGTTTTTGTCCGGTGGCGCCATGCAATTTGCTGCCGAAAAAGTAGTTGGCACGGGCAACCAACATATCATGCTCACGGAGCGGGGCACCATGTTTGGCTACCAGGATTTGATCGTGGATTTCCGGAATATTCCTATCATGCAACAAACGGGGTATCCCGTGGTCTTGGATGTCACGCATTCCCTGCAACAACCAAACCAGCAAAGTGGGGTAAGCGGTGGCCAGCCTAAGATGATCGGGACCATCGCGAAAGCCGGTATTGCCTCCGGGGCAGACGGTATTTTCCTGGAAACCCACCCGGAACCGGCAAAAGCCAAGTCGGACGGGAGCAACATGCTTAAATTGGACGCGCTGAAACCCTTGTTGGAAGCATTATTAAAACTGCATGGGGCATGAATTGTATGTTGGTTACCTAATCTGTATTTTTTAGCCTCTATGTCCGATAAGCACGGTAGCTATCTACATCACGTGAAATAGCCCCACGGGTTTTTCATGAAAATATGGTTGGATGCTATCGTATTGTCCCATGTCCGCGTAGCCCAAACCTTTGTGCAATAACTGGATGGATTTGCCTGCCCTGCTGGCTTTTTCTTCTAGTGACGCTAATTCCATGCAAAGCCTTGCCATGGTTTTGAAGAATAAAGAAAGCAGGCCTGTAAGCCGGATTCTGTAGCTTTTTCCAAAGAAAAAGCCTTCTATCATTTATCTGCGCGGCCTACCCTCCGGCATCGGGCGGGCAACCCTCTGGCACCGGTTTATTTGGCCTTGCAACCCGTGGGGCGGGCAGCCCCTGGTATCGCT
>CAZKIR010000305.1:0-997 GCA_964552835.1 uncultured Bacteroidales bacterium | reverse complement strand
TTACCATGGCACGGGGCCATGGCGGTTTTTTTCTTCCCCGCTGCCATGCCCTCGCGGGCATCTCCCCTTTCGGGAGCACGGCGCCCTATGTTGTCCGGACTTTCCTCCCTTGACTATGATGGCAAGGGCGATAGAACGGCCTGCTTTCTATTATGGTTTTGTGCAATAATCTTCAATTTATTCCTGAAAATATGAACATGCTTTCATGAAAAAAACAAAAAATCAGCACATCAATACCCAAATGGTTTACCGTCTTAATATCACCATGGTGCCCCCGAACCCATATTCCTGAAAAGATGCATCCTGGTATTTTAGCCTCGGGTGGTGCAGGTTCAGGTGGTTTCGTAACTCGAACCGGAGTTTGCCATTGCCCACGCCATGAATGAAAATGATTTTTTTGATTTGCTCCCGGATGGCCTTGTCCAGTTCTTCCTTGAATTTGCTCATTTGAATATCCAGGATTTCCTGGTTCGAGAGGCCTCGGTGATCATCGGTCAACTCCTCGATGTGCAAATCGATCTCGCGGGCATTGCCCAAGCTCCTTTTCACGGCCTGCCGAGGACTTTCTTTTTGTTCTTTTTCCTGGATAATTTCTTTTAATTCCTCCTTGTCCACCTCCAATTCTTCTTCCTTTCCCTGGTGCACCGGGAACAAAATGGCTTTTTCTGAAAAATACTCGTTGGCCACCAGCTCGTTGTCCCAATCAAAATGCATGCCGCCCACGGGGATTTCTTTTTCCAAATTGGGGGCCCTCGTGTAGTTTTCAACCTGGTAAAGGATGACCTGCACGAGGTATTTCCGCTCTTCGCGCAAGGATTGCATGCCCATGTCTTCAAGGTATACCTTACTATTGGCATCAAGTAGCCCACTTTCGACGGGCAACAGTTTTTCCTCGTCAATAAAACGTGAAACAACATACAAGGCCTTATAATTGCTGTCGTTGATAAGGTACGATTCCAGGCTGGTAAAATGCTTGCCCTGCTGGTACTCGGGCAGC
>CAZKIR010000304.1:2191-5287 GCA_964552835.1 uncultured Bacteroidales bacterium | reverse complement strand
TACAACATATAAACTACCTTAAACTATATTTCAACTACATATAAACTACGTTAAACTACGTTAAACTATATTTCAACTACATATAAACAAATTGCAATTTATCATTAAATTCGTGGTAGAACCATATTTTTAGAAGTATTTAATCCCGTGTGGTTACACGCCATGGCAGGCTTTTGGGTTAAAACAAATCCACCGAGATGTCCTGGATAAAGGCCGTGTAAGTATACTCGTTTTCAACCTTGGCTTCAGAGAGCAAGAAAATAACGGGCTTTTCTTCCCCTTCCGCGTCCACGACGGTCACTTCCTTGCGTTGGCCAACCATTTTTTTCTGCTCGGGGTCGATAAACGAGCCAACGAACCCGTCTTTTCGGGTTTCTGGCGGGAAAAGGTTTTTCACGTTTTTGCCCAGTATCTTGTGGCGTTTAATGCCCCATAATACCTCGGCGGCCTTGTTAAAAAATTCGACTATCCCGTTTTGGTTAATGGTTATTATGGCATCCGAAGCCCCTTCGAGGGTTTTCTCGTTCCGTATTTTAATTTTCTCGATTTCCTTGTACTTGTGCTTGACTTCTTCACGGGTAACCTTGAGGTTTTTTGCCAGGTTGGCTTCCGATTGGCGCAATTTGTCTTCCTGGTTTTTTAATTTCTTGGCTTGCTCCTGGGTTTGCATTTCCATGAACTTGGCCTCGGTAATGTCGGTAGCAATAAAAATGATCTTCGAGATTTCCTCGTACATGTTGGTAACCCCCGTGAAGGTGCCCCGTAACCATTTAATGGCCCGGTTTTTGGTAACCATCTTAAACTCCCCTTCTACTGACTCACCTTTCACGATATCGGCCCAATTGCCTTTAAAAGTAGGTAGTTCATCCTGGGGGATCAATTCAAAAATTTCCTTATCGTAAATTTCGACAAGTGGTACTTCGAGCGCGTCCCTGAACTTCCGGTTCGCGTCAAGGAACAACCCGCTCGGGAAAAACTCTGCTTTGATGGTAGACCGTTTCAACGCGTTTATCTGTCCTTGAAAATCAAGGCTTTGCTTGCGTTGCTCGGTATTATCAATGCCCAGGAACAAGATTTTTTCAATCTTTCCCTTGCTATCAATCATGCAAGAGTAAGTGGCAATTAACCACAAATCCTGCTGGTTGTTGGTCTGAAATTTCATGAAGCCCTCGAAATTCCGATCCCCCGACAATAAATCTTCCCAAATTTTCGTGAACCATTTTTGGTCTTTGTCGCTCACCAGCGAGAAGATGCTTTTGCCCCGTATTTGTTCCTCGTTCGAGAAAGCAAGTTTTTCAACGAATTTTTCATTGGCATATACCAAATTTCCCCCGGTATCGAACTCGGCCCGTATAAGTATCTGGTTTACCGAATTGGTAAAACTTTTGTATTTTCCCGATTGCCTTTCTAATTCCTCCTGTGTGGCTTGCAGCTCTTCCATGTTTTGCCGCATCTCTTCTTCCTGGCTGGACAATTGCTCAGATTTCGAGATAGATTCTTCCAATAACTTGGATGTTTTCAGGTTTATCTTGATATTGGCAACGGTGGCCGCGATGCTCTCGGCCACCTTATCAATGAATTCCAACACGTGATCCTCGAACTCGCCAAAAGTAGCCATCTCGATAGCACCCAGCACGCGTTCGTTCACTTTCAAGGGGACAATCAAGAGCGCGTCAGGTGTAGATTTTCCAAGACCTGAAGTAATAAACACGTAATCATCGGGAACCTGCTTCAAGTAAATTTTTTCTTTCTCGAAAAGGCATGCCCCTATCAAACCCTGGTCCAAGTCAAGTTTTTTCTCGGTATATTTTTTCCGATCGTAAGCATACCCGGCAAGTTGCTCGATGTACTGGTCGTCCCCGTTGTTGTCATTAATCAGGAAAAAGCCGCCCTGGTTGGCCCCGGTGTACTTGATTAATTCTTTTAACAAGTTAAAAGATAATTTTTCCAGCTTATCATTGTCTTGCCGCAAAATTTCGCCAAATTTGGCCAATCCTTCGGCTGACCAACGTCTTTGTTCCTCTTCTCTTTTTCGCTTTTCCCCGGCTAGCTTGTTTTGTTCAATTTTCTCGCTTAGCGTCACCAATGCCTTGGCCAACATGTCATCCTCCCCTTTCAAATCAACTTTTGCCCTTGATTCATCCCGAATGATGTTATTAACAAATTGCGTGAGCTTACCGGATCGCTGGTTATACAAATTTTCGACTTCATTTTTCTCAAAATTTCTCAACTGGTTTTGCCAGGCATACAATATCCCAGCTAACATGGTGATAATGGGCACCGCATCAACAAACCAAAGTAACATGTTTTCTTGATGTACCTGGACAATGGAAGAAAATTCCAAGGGCATATTGTTCGTGATAATAACCACGACAATGGCAAACAGGGAAAAAACAAGACCAATTAAAAAACTATATAACAGTACTTTCAAATAGAAATTTACGGAATTTCCATTCATGCCGAAAAAATTTATGTTTTAACTTAAACCACTAAAGATAATGGATACTTTGTAATTTTTTTAAACAATCACGGGAAAAAATGGCAAAAATCTTTGTCGCTACAACTATTTACCTGTATAACAATACGTTAATAAAATCATATTTTCATGCTCAATTTAGTTACGGCCGGGGCAATGTTTTCTAGTGATAGGATTTTTTGGGCGGCATTTAATTTAATGGCCTCGTGGGGCATACCAAATACCACGGACGATTTTTCATCTTGTGCAATGGTCGCGGCGCCGGCTTCTTTCATTTCTAACAGGCCCCTGGCACCATCGTCACCCATGCCGGTCATGATGATCCCGATCGCGTTTTTTCCGGCGTACCGGGCGGTAGACCTAAAAAGTACATCAACCGAGGGGCGGTGCCTGTTCACGAGTGGCCCTTCTTTAATTTCAATGTAATATCTCGCGCCACTCCGGTTCAATACCATGTGATGGTTACCAGGTGCTATCAAGGCCCGTCCCCGGATAACCGTATCGCCGTTCTCTGCTTCTTTCACGGTAATCGCGCACAATTCGTTCAAGCGGTTAGCAAAGGAGCGTGTAAATTGCTCGGGCATATGCTGCACCACGATTACGCCAGGCGAGTCCATGGG
>CAZKIR010000304.1:0-2181 GCA_964552835.1 uncultured Bacteroidales bacterium | reverse complement strand
CAAACCCTTCAGCAAAACATGAAGGGCTTCGGTGCCCCCGGTCGAAGCCCCCACGGCAATAACAATGTCAGTGGTTTTTAACATGCTCCGGCTCGTGGCCATGGGCATGATGGCATCGGCAGAATACTTGGGCTCAACTTGTATCCTGGGGGGTTCATGTATCAATTTGCGGTTTACTTTTGATTTGGACGCGGCCCAAATCGCGTCGCACAATTTAATGCGCGATTCTTCTATAAATTGCTTGGAACTGTAATGCGGCTTCGTGACAATTTCAACAGCCCCGTATTCCAATGCCTTAATAGCCGTTTCCGTGCCTTTTTCGGTAAGGCTTGATATCACCACGACCGGCATGGGGTGCTGTATCATGATTTTTTTCAAAAAGGTAAGCCCGTCCATCTTGGGCATTTCAATATCCAGGGTAATCACGTCAGGGATTTCCTTCTTTATTTTCTTTACCGCGACATAAGGATCAGAGGCTGTGCCCATTACTTCCAACCGGTTGTCCTTATCAATGATGGCAGCCAAGGATTGCCTCACCACGGCCGAATCGTCAACGATTAACACTTTACTCTTATGCAAAATAAATTTTTCTTCCCAACTCGCCCCCCGTGCTATTAGCTTTCACGATAATTTTTGCTTTCTCTAGCCACTCGAACGCGATATTGATATTTTTTTGCCCAATATTAAACTGGTGGTTACCCTTGGTTTGTAAAACTTCTCCCCCACCAAACACCTTGGCCACCAAGTTCCGCTTATGGCACCCGAAAGATACCATTTTTTCCACTAGCTTTTCCATGGCAATATTGCCATATTTTGGCGCAGCCAGTCCTTGTCCGTTCCAAAGGGGCAACATGAAATGGTTCATGCCCCCTGACCGCATCACGGGATCGTACAAACATACTGCCACGCATGATCCCAATACCGTGTTGATCGTGTAATGGGAGGTGGAAGCAAAGATCGCTCCCGGGTATAAAAAATGGGTCTTGATTCCTTGATCCTGCATAACCTTGGGTTAAAACATTTCATCCTCACTTCCAAAAATCATCTCATCCCCATCGCCCGAGAAACCAACAATTTCAGCTTCTGTCTCGGGTACCGTGATGGTAAAAACAGCCCCTTTCTCGGGCTCGCTCACCACGTCAATGTTCCCGTTTAGCACCTCTAACAAGGCCATGGTCAATGATAACCCGAGGCCTTGTCCCTTGTTAATGGAATTGATATTGTTGTTCAACCGCCGAAAACGATCAAAAATATATTTCTGATCCTCGGATGAAATGCCCCGCCCGTGATCCCTTACCGAAATTTTTAAATGTTGTTCCTCGATCCATGCCGTTAACTCGATTTTTTGTTCCTCGTAACTAAAATTGATGGCATTTTTCAGCAAGTTCGAAAGGATTAATTTCAATTTCTCCGGATCGGTCTTGAAAGCCAGCCCCTGGCAATTCCCTATATGTGGCACATTTATCTCGATGGAAAGCTTTTTCTTTTTTGAATAATAACGAAAAGCATCCTTGATATTTTGTAAAAAATCCGGGATATCGATCTTCAGTGACTCGACGCTTACCTCGCCGGCTTCCAGCTTGGCCGCGTAAAAAAGGTTGCGGAATTGAAAATCGAGATCAAAAGCCTCTGAATGGATAAGGGCTACCATGGAAATCACTTTTTTCCATTGCTCTTTTTTTACCGACAAGATAGTTTTTGACAAACCCATGATGGATGTAAAGGGGTTGATAAGCTCGTTGGTAATGTTCGCGATAAAATGGCTTTTAAACGATTCGGCCTCTTCCAGTTTCTCGCTAATCCGTTTTACCTGTCCGTTCAGGCTCGCGCATTCTTTTCTCAATCGCTGGTTCTCTTCTTCCAGCAAAAGGAGTTTATTTTGTTCATCGTTCATACCGTGCAATTTATATAGTTCATTAATATATTAGTTTAACTTGTTTTCCAGCAAAATTTCAGTGGCCTTTAATAATTTATCCGTTTCAATTGGTTTTTCAAGTTCAAAATCAGCACCTACCTTTAAAGCCATCTCCCGGTACAAGGGGTTTGCACCCGATATCGCGATGATCCTGGTCCGGGGATATTTACTTCTTATTTTAAGGATAAGCTCTATCCCTTCCATCTCGGGCATTACTAAATCGGTAATGATCAAATCGAAAGGGCTCTCGCTTTGCAACATTAAGC
>CAZKIR010000303.1:467-5301 GCA_964552835.1 uncultured Bacteroidales bacterium | reverse complement strand
ACTGTGTTTTGTATAATATAAATATTTAACCACTAAAATAAGGGTAATACCAAAATTATAAACAAGATGTTTTTTGTATAATACAATTGCTTTAGCCCGAAAAGATATGCTTTCATTAGGAAAGCATGGGACGGCTATCCATTAGAAGAACCCTATTTTTAAAATTTCAAAAACATGGTAAAATGTCAGCAAAACTAAACGAAAACAATTTTTTGGCCATTGACCTGGGCGCCGATAGCGGCCGCGGGCTTATTGGCAGCATCAAACAGGACAAAATTTCCTTGAAGGAAGTCAAACGGTTCCCCACCCGGATGTTTAACTTGCTGGGACATTATTACTGGGACATTTACCGTTTTCACGAGGAAATCGTGCAGGCCATCCAAAGCTGTGCCCAGGATCCTGACCTTAACCCCGTGTCGCTGGGCATTGATACCTGGGGGGTAGATTTTGGCCTGTTGGCCAAAAACGGTGCCATGCTGCAAATCCCTTTTGGGTACCGTGACGACCGTACCGAAGGCATGATGGAAGAAGTCTTTAAAAAAATTTCCAGGGAGAAAATATATTCCATTACCGGTATCCAGTTCATGCGCTTGAACTCCCTGTACCAGCTATACGCCATGAAAAAAGAGGGTTCGCCCCTGCTGGACGTGGCTTCTGACCTGCTTTTTATCCCTGATTTATTGAATTATTTCCTTACCGGAATAAAAAAAACCGAGTATACTTTCGCCACTACCTCCCAAATGCTTTCCGTGCATGATCATACTTGGGCTAAAGAAATATTTGATAGCCTGGGGCTACCTGCCCATATCATGCAAGATATCGTGCAGCCTGGTACAATTCAAGGCTTTCTACATCCTGAAACAAAGAAAAATTGCAAGGATGCCGGTTTGCAAGTCATAAACGTGGGCTCGCATGATACGGCCTCGGCTATTGCTGCCGTGCCGGCCACCGATGATAATTTTGCCTACATTAGCTCTGGTACATGGTCGCTCATGGGCATTGAAAACAAGCATGCCATTGCCACCCCGGCAGCGCTAAAATATAATTTTACCAACGAGGGAGGGGTAGAAGGTACCTACCGTTTTCTGAAAAATATCATGGGCTTATGGCTGATCCAGTCATGCAAGCGTTGCTGGGACGCGGAAGGGAGTGAATATTCATATCCCGAGATCGTGGAAATGGCACACCAGGCCGTTCCGTTCCAGCAGGTGTTAAACCCTGACGTTGATTTGTTCATGAACCCGGACAACATGCCGGAGGCCATCGACCAATATTGCAGGCAAACCGGCCAACCCGTGCCCGGCAGCCCTGGGCAATACGCCCGGGCCATCTTTGAAAGCCTGGCGTTAAAATACCGGCAGGTAATTGATGAATTAAGAGAAGTATCCGATAAAAAGATTCAACGTATCCATATATTCGGGGGCGGGGCACAAAACCAGATGCTCTGCCAGTTCGCGGCCAATGCCAGCGGGCTGCCCGTGGTGGCCGGCCCGTTCGAGGCCACGGCCATCGGCAACTTGATCATGCAAGCCCTGGCTTTTGGAAAAGTTAATTCCTTGCTGCACGCGAGGGAAATGGTGCGAAATTCTTTCCCAATGACAGACTATTCGCCGGAAGGAACAGAAAATTGGGAAACACCTTATCAAGTTTTCAAGCAACTACAAAACAAGTCAATTAACTAACGATTAAATTATAAAGAAATGAACAAATCACGAGTTGAAGAGGCCTTTCAAGTAGCTAATGACCAGTACAAGGAACTGGGCGTGGACGTGGAAGGTGCGATGAAGAAATTAGATAAAATCCCTATATCCTTGCATTGCTGGCAAGCCGACGACGTGACCGGATTTGAAAACCCCGGTGCCGGCCTTTCCGGCGGGGGTATCCAGGCTACCGGGAATTTTCCTGGAAAAGCCCGCGATATTAACGAACTAAGACAGGACATAGAAAAAGCATTGTCGCTATTGCCCGGCAGCTATCGTTTAAACTTGCATGCCATTTATGGCGATTTCGGGGGCACTTTCGTGGAACGGGACCAGGTACAACCCAAACACTTTGAATCATGGGTAACATGGGCCAAGCAGAACAATGTGAAACTCGATTTTAATTGCACGTGCTTTTCACATCCCAAGGCCAATGATGGGTTTTCGCTGTCGTCACCTGACAAGGAAATTCGTGATTTTTGGATTAGGCACGTGAAACAATGCCGCGAGATCAGCGCGTACATGGGACGCGAACTTGGCAGCCCGGTCATCCATAATATCTGGATACCGGACGGGACCAAGGATTACACCGTGAACCGTTACAAGTACCGGGCACTGCTCAAGGAATCCCTGGACGAAATTTTTTCTGTTCAATACAAGCCGGGCGAGATGAAAGACTCGATTGAAAGCAAGTTGTTTGGTATTGGCAGTGAAGCCTACGTGGTAGGTTCCCATGATTTTTACATGGGCTACGGCATGACCAACAACAAGATGATTTGCCTGGACATGGGCCATTACCACCCTACCGAGTCAGTGGCCGATAAAATTTCTTCCGTGCTGTTGTTCACGGACGAAATCATGTTGCACGTGAGCCGCCCCGAGCGTTGGGACAGTGACCACGTGGTGCTGCTCAATGACGAGTTACGACGGTTGGCACAGGAAATCACCCGGGCAGGGGCGTTGGACCGGGTCCATATCGGCCTCGACTTTTTTGATGCCAGCATTAACCGCGTGGGCGCCTACGCCGTGGGCACCAGGGCCGCCCGCAAAGCTTTGCTCATGGCCTTGCTGGAACCTACTGAAAAACTAAAGCAGTACGAGGCCGAGAACCGGTTGTTCGAGCGTATGTCATTGCTGGAACAGGCCAAATCATTGCCCCATGGCGCGGTGTGGGATTACTATTGCATGCAATCGGGCGTACCTGTTGAAGAATCGTTAATACAAGAGGTACAGGCATACGAGAAAGAAGTGTTAAATAAGCGCTAAACATGGTAGGAAAATAATGGAAACCAGCAATAAGGAACCCCGACAGGCGAAGCAAATACCCTGGGATTGCCGCACTCGTGAAGAATGAGGGGATTTTACAAAAATCCTTTGCCAACATGTACCTGAAATTCACCACCCCTGCCCTTCCTACCCGTATGTTTACAGATAAAGAAAAAGGGATTGGATGGTTGAAGGAAAAGATGGCGTGATATATAAAAAAAAGCCGGGATCGCTCGATCCCGGCTATTAGGCCACAGGAAATTACAACCCTAAACTGATCACCCAAATCACAAATTAGGCGTAGTAAACATTCTTTCGTAATCTTCCCAGTGGTCATTCATAATATTTATTTTACGCTGAAGCTCTTCAATAATATCCGGGCCATAACGTTTAATATCTTCCAATTCGACTGTTGGGGTAATCATCATATATTTTTCGGGGTTATCTCCCAATAGTTTAATTAACAATGCAGTATTATCAATTTCCTGCCTTGCTGTTTCCATCATACGTTGCCTGTCCCAGCTATTACCTGTACGGGAATAAATATGTTCATCCGGTTTTATTCCTAATTCTTCTACCCTGTCAAGTTGCGCTTGATAACTAACCGCGTTCTTAGCATTGTTTACAAAACGATTCATGATTTTCATCCTTTTTGCCAGATCATCATCTCCAATTTTCTCAGCTATATGAATAGATTCATTTAGGAGATTTTCCACGGGATTTAAAATATTTCTTACTAATCTCCAGGCTCCCCAACCGCAATAAATATCACTAGCCTGAACATCGCATAAACTATTTATTCTGTCTTCAATAGCCTGAAATTGATATTTCTGCCAGGTATTGGCAATGGGATCGGGAATTTCTTCCGGATAGGGTACAAATGGGCGAATTAACCAACGTTGATGCACACATCCCAAATAAAAAATCCTTCCCCCGGTATTTGTAAGATTAATATAATCAGCAGCCTTTTCAATATTCAACCACATGTCAGCCAATTCACCGGCATTTTCCTTTCCTGCTTTTTCAACAGCGATTTTTCTCAAAAACTTTAATTCGTCAGCTCTATCAGTAAGATTAGTATTTTTTAACCTTTCGTATAAATCAAAATAAAAATCACGTGTCACCTTATCACTAAATCCAACCTTCAACCTTTTGGCATCACTTTTTTTGGCTTTAGATAATGAGGATGTAAACTTATCAGGTTGAGGGATACCGTAAACAGGAGTAAACATATAGCCATACACACTACCAACACCAGCACTTGCCCAAAACATCGAAGCATCAGGGCCTTCATATTTTTCAACGGCCATTCCCTGAGATAAATTCCGGGCAATTTTCTTAGGATATCTTTCTCTTGTATTGTTAATCTTTACATCAATTTCTTGTCCGGCTTCTTTAGCCCCTTGTTTTAAGGCGGTAAATAAAAACCTGATTCTTTCGGTAATTGTATTATCTTTATAAACGGTATTCCCTAAGGCTCCGCTATAAAGGCCTGTACTCCATCCCAACCCGGCTCCCGAGTCATTTGTTAACATGGTAAAAATGTCTATCTCCGGGTATCTTTTTAACATGGAAGCCATTGCTTCCCGATATAACTTCTGCACTTCAGGATTATCTATAGAAGGCGCCCAGCGTGGCACATTTGATCGCATAGGCTGATCAACCTTTGGCCCGCGCCAAAGCGGATGTTCTTTGTATACAGCTTCAGGCAATACGGCTGGTTCGCTACAATGATAATGCGCCTGTAAACCATATTTTTTTAATATCTTACATCTTTCATCAAGGGCATTCAATAAATCTTCAACATACGTTTTTGGTATAAATTTTTCAATTGATGCAGGAGGAAATACATTTAATAAGCTATGCTT
>CAZKIR010000303.1:0-457 GCA_964552835.1 uncultured Bacteroidales bacterium | reverse complement strand
GTGCCGGCGAGTCTCAACTCAACCCTCGAGGTCAAGCTGACCGAAGAGATGGGCTTATCAATATACCATGACGGGTAGGGATCACCCGGGGTATCATATTTCCAAAAAGCAGGTGGGAGATCATTAGAAATAGTTACATGTGTAGCCCCCACTTCTTTAGCTTTTTTTGCAAAATCTTCAAAATCTTCCATATTTTCATATGGACTACTAAAAATGATCTTATCGAAATCATAACTATAAGACATTACCGGGATAAAGAGAAATAGTATCCAAATGCTGTAAACAAATATTCTTTTCATTGTTCTTTTTTTTAATGTAAAACTTTTATTCTTTATAAATTAGGCGTAGTAAACATTCTCTCGTAATCTTCCCAGTGGTCATTCATAATATTTATTTTACGCTGAAGCTCTTTAATAATATCCGGGCCGTAACGTTTAATATCTTCCAATTCGACTGT
>CAZKIR010000302.1:0-5331 GCA_964552835.1 uncultured Bacteroidales bacterium | reverse complement strand
AGTGGAAGTTTTGCTTGACAATGATCCGCGCCCGGTATGGTTACAGGCCTGGGGTGGTTTAAACAACATTGCTCAGGCGCTGTACCGGATAAAAAAATCGCATCCCGAAGAACTTGATAAATTAAATAAGAAAGCGAAAATATATGCTATTTCAGAGCAGGATGATTTGAAAGATTGGCTGCTTGAAGAGTTTCCTGATGTGCAATATATTTTGAATTTTAATCAATTTCAACGTGTTATTGCTTATGCCTGGGACAGAGATAGCCGGTATTCCGATCATGAAATGTTTACCCGGGAATGGACAGCAGAATATGTTAAAAGTGTGAGCCGGCTTGGGGCAGCTTACGATAGAGATTCGCTTGAAGAGGGAGACACACCTGCATTTTTACATTTGATAAATACAGGATTAAATAGCCATTTAAACCCCTCGTGGGGTGGCTGGGGCGGTCGTTTCGGGAAAACTGGGCAAAAGAATTTCTGGTACGATGCGAAAGATGATGACAACGATTTAAAACCTTTATGGAGGTTTATGGTTCCGATTTCTGAAGATTTCGCTGCCCGTATGCAATGGACAATAATTCCTGAATACAAAAAGGCAAACCATGCACCCGTGGTAAAGCTGTCGCACAATACCGGGTTAACTGTAAAGGCTGGTACAGAGATTATGCTTGACGCCTCCCGGAGTTTCGACCCCGATGGCGATGGCTTGTCTTTTTTATGGTGGCAATATGTAGAGGCGGGCAATTACAATAAACAAATTGTAATTGATAATCCCAATGCACCAAAAGCTAAAGTAATTATTCCGGCTGATGCAAAAGGCACTGAAATTCATCTTATATGCGATGTGAAGGACGATGCCGATTTTCCGATGACACGATATGCCAGAGTTGTTTTAAGAGTTGAATAGTAAATTATTAGTATGAATTATATATCATTTGTATTATTTGTTTTATTGATAAACACGCATGTAAAAGCAAGCGAGGAGGTTAACAATGATAAAGGAAATCGCATTGCTATAAATAAGGAAAACCCTATGTACTGGCAATATAAAGGAGAACCAGTATTGTTGCTTGGAGGTACAGTAGATGACAACCTTTTTCAGATTGATAATTTGGAAGAACACCTTGACTTGCTGGAATCGGTTGGGGGTAATTACGTACGCTGCACTATGAGCAGTCGAGATGAGGGCAATGCGAAACCGTATGTGAATGAGGAAGGTTTTTACAATCTCGATAAACCCAACCCCGAATACTGGAGCAAATTTGAGAACCTGCTTTCACTCGCGTTTGAACGGGATATTATTGTTCAGGTTGAATTATGGGCCACCTACGATTTCTATTGGGGAGATAAAGCATGGGCAAATAACCCTTTTAATCCTCAAATGAACAGTACTTATAATGCCTCAGAGAGTGGTTTGCCTGAAATGGTAGATTATCCTGCGCAAAGCAAGAACAATCCATTTTTCAATACAATTCCAGGGCTCGACAACAATAAGCTTGTGCTTTCATACCAGGAAAAGTTTGTTGAAAAAATAATGGCAATTGCATTGCAGTATCCCAATGTGCTATATTGCATTGATAATGAAACCAAGGCCAGACCGGAATGGGGTGTGTTCTGGTCGGCATTTATACGGAAAATTGCCCGGGACGCAGAAAAGGATATTTATGTCACCGAAATGTGGGACACATGGGATCCCACTGACGGGATTGTTGATGGTGCTGTCTCTCAGTCGCCTGAATTGGGTGGCTGGTATGCCCAATATATTCATCCCGAACTTAGTGCCCGGGCAAAACCATCCAATACCATAAATAATCGCGAATCGTATCAGTTTATCGATATATCAAACAATAATGCCCAGCGAGGGGAGGTGCATTACAATACATCTCTTTTTGTGCGTAATCATGTTTATTTCTCCGGCAATCATCGTCCTGTTAACAATGTAAAGATTTATGGTGGGATGATGAATACACTGGGCGACGGAGATATGTATTGGGCAGCTTTTCACAAAGACGGTGAAGAACGTTTCTGGAGAAACATCTTTGCCGGCCATGCCTCAGTCCGGTTTCACCGTCCCAATTGGGGGCTGGGCCTGAACCATGTAGCGCAGCACCACATTAAGAGCATGCGGATGCTAAGTGGCGAGATGGCCTTTTTCAGTCATAAACCGGCAACCCATTTACTGATAAACCGCGAGGAGAACGAGGCCTATTGCCTTGCCCTGGAGGGGGATGAGTATGCTGTTTATTTTACCGGGAAAGGGGAAGTCGGCTTGAAAATACCCAAGGGTAAATATGAGGTTAAATGGCTTCAAATCAGAACTTCACAGTGGAGTGATCCACATACAATGATGCAGCTCGATAAATTAAAAACACCTTCCGATGATCAGTGGGTGGTATTTATAAAAAAAGCAGATTAATTCTTTTAATCCATAAAATCGAAATAATGGTCTTTATACTATCCAAACTAATAAACTGGATTCTTTCAAAGATCATAAACCCTCTAAATGATTTACCGGACTTTAAACCTGTTATTATTATCTTCAGGTTGTTCAAAAGGACCCGGAAAAGGATTTTCCACATCTCTTTTTATCCCGAAATAATCGGAATCAATTTTCAGGGGTTTTGCATCATAATTTAAAAATGGCAGATTGGAAATGGTTGTTTCTCCCAAAATGTCAGTTGTTACCAGTATGTTGTTTTCGGTGCTAAACGAATGGTCAATTGACAAATGCAGGAACAAACCCTGATTTTCTTCTATGATTTCGGGATCAGGAATATATTCATCTATAATCAAGGGGTATTGTTCGTGTTTAGAGGGTATGGCATTGTTCAGATAAACATTTCCAAGCATCTGCATGGGCTGGATGGAATCATAAATATCCAGTTCACTCCCAATAAAAATATTGTTGATGAAACGATTATCTCCTCCCGGGTGATTACGAATTTCTTTGATTTTTGTTGAATGAGCCTCAAGATAAGGTGTTGACCGATAAAGCTCGGGCCAGAACTTTATTTTCCCGGCAATAAGGTTGTGTGCATACACTCCTCCCTGGGAACGATCCTTTAATGCATGTGGTGAAAGAAATAAATTATTATCGACAACAAATGGACCGTGATTAACTTCTAAATAAATATCGTGTTTCGGACCGTTATCATAACAAAGGTTTCTCGTAACCCTTGTTCCCTGGGTCATCCAGTCGAGCCATATGCCACGGTAAGTGCGATAGATTTGATTTCCTTCAATCATAAAATCAACTGCCCCATGGATTTTGATCCCTGCCATTTCTTCGCCGTAAAAAAGCCGTCTGATATGTATATCGTGGATCACATTGCCTGTAATACTGCTAAAAATGCCCCCCAGAGATCCTACAATGCCGGCCTGCTCGCAATGCAATATCCGGTTATTCCTTACAATGTGACTGCCTATATTATCAGCAGACCAGCCATTTTCCAGAGCACGCTCAATAGTTTTCACATATCCCTCGGCACGGTCTTGTGAGGTATTATCCCATTGGTCACCGTACTTGCCGAGTGTAACACCTGTACAGGTTGAGTAACTGATCACATTGTCTTCTATAATCCACCCTTTGCTCCAATGCGTGCCTACAAGACCTATTTGTTCGGCAGTCGGCGGAGCCCATGGAGTGGCAGCATGCATCATTTTAAAACCACGTACGGTGATGTAATTGATCCCCGGGTTTTCAGGGTAAAATACCGTTTGCCTGACATTTATCTCCACTTCTTCCAGGTTGGGATCGACCCCCTTGAACTGCGCATATATGGTGGTATTTGCTTCATCAACCAGGGCAAACCATAAGGGCTCACCCTTTACAGGGTTCAATGCATCTTCAAGCCTGGCTGCTTCGGTAAGCCAGTGCCCTTTAACATAAACTGCTCCTGTGTGGAGGTCTCTTTCCAGCCGATAGAACCAGTCACCATGGATTAAATCGTTATAGGGGTTGAAATCACCGAAAAAACTATTTGGAATATTGACTTTCCATGTATCGTTCTGTTCTTTCTCCCATCCTTTTATAAGCTCCGACCCCTTGATCATAACATTTTCACCTGGAGCAGCCTGGAATACGATACGCTCTTTATCTGATAAACCACCTCTTACCGGGTTAATCCGTTCCCTGTAAGTACCTTCGTGCACAGTAATAACATCACCCGGCCGGGCAACATTGGCCGCTGCCTGAATGGTACGAAAGGGTTTCTCTTCAGAACCATCATTTTCGTCGCTCCCATCAACCGAAACAAAAAGATTTCCATTTTCAGCAATTCTACTTTTATTACCTGAGCAACAAATAAGAAGGATGAACAAAATACCATAGCCAAAAACTAATAGTATGGAGCTGGCCAAAATATTTGAATGTCCGTATAGTTTAAACAAAGGACGTTGGTTTTTCATTGAGGCTAAAGATTAAAGAATTCGTATCATTTTATTCCAGGATTTTGTTTTTCCCATTTGTTATTCGGTTTTTTTCCCATATAAAATTCAATTTTACCGCCTTCTTCAATTTCTTTATGAGTAATCCAATTGCGATCAAGTACCTTATTGTTTAGTTTAGTCTTTTGTATAAAAACATTTTTATCACTCAAATCATGCGCAATAATCTCAAAAGTGTTCCCATTACCTACATGAATGCCAACGCTGTTGAAATGTGGTGCGGTAATCAGGTAATAGTCCTGGCCGGCGTTCGGGTAAATCCCCATTAAATTGAAAGCCAGCCAAGATGACATGGCTCCGGAATCATCATTTCCCGGTATTCCGTCTCGTTTGGCGGTATAATATTTTCCAATGATATTGCGTATGGTTTCATTGGTTTTATCCTGTCGGCTTATAAAATTGTATAAACCAGGCGTTAGAAACGATGGCTCATTGCCTACATTGTAATAATCATGTTTAAAAAACGCATCCAATCGTGCAGCAAACGCCTCTTTTCCACCCCACAGTGCAATCAATTCGGGCACATCATGAGGAACATAAAAAGAGTATTCCCATGAATCAGCTTCATAAAAGAAATCAGGCCATGTGCCATGAATGTGAACTGAAAAATCTGCTTCAACCCATTCTCTGATGTCATTATTCCATTCCCGGCCCCGATATTCTTCGTCCCATTCGCCACTGGCTTTTTTTGGCATAATAAAACCCTTTGCTCCATGATCTTCTATGGGTTTCCAAAGGTTTTTCCAATTTTCTGAACGTTGCAGGTATTTTGCAGCCACATCCATTTTCCCCAAACCTTTCGCTACCTGATAGATGCAGTAGTCATTATAAGCATACTCTAGTGTCCGGGATCCAGCCCGTTCGTGATTGGTGGATACGTAACCC
>CAZKIR010000301.1:0-5384 GCA_964552835.1 uncultured Bacteroidales bacterium | reverse complement strand
GGACGAAAGCACCAGTCAATGGGTTGGTGATGGGAAATACGAATACACCTACGATACCAACGGCAACATGACACAGGAAAATGGTTACGCCTGGGGCGAAAGTACCAGTCAATGGGTTGTTGATTGGAAAGTCGAATACACCTACGATGCCAACGGCAACATGACACAGGAAATTGAATACTACGAGGACGAAAGCACCAATCAATGGGTTAATTGTTGTAAATACGAATACATCTACGATGCCAACGGCAACACGACACAGTATATTGGATACTACGGGGAGGAAAACGATTGGGTAAATTCTTATAAAATGTCTTTACATTATTCCGAACAAAATTTAACCACCGTTTCAAAAGGTACGGGGATAATAACCGTTGAAGGATTAAACCAGGTGTATGATGGAACTGAAAAACAGGTGACTTTATCTACCGAACCTGCAGGACTTAATACAAATGTTCTTTATGATGGCTATGAAACCCTGCCAGTATCTGCTGGTAAATACCATGTTGAGGTAACTATTGATGATCCCTACTATGCCGGGACATGGGAAGATACCCTTGAAATAACAAAAGCTGCCGCTGCTATTACGTTTAATGATACTACCCAGGAATACGATGGTACAGAAAAATCGGTTACCGCTAATACAAACCCCGCCGGCTTGAACATTACCATTACCTATGGAGGTGCTGTCGACCTCCCGGTAAATGCCGGAAGCTACCGGGTAGAAGCTGTGATTAACGATGCAAACTACCAGGGGGCAGCAAACACAACCTTTGAGGTGTCTAAGGCTGTTGTTGAGATTGTAATCGCTGATCTGGAACATGAGTATGATGGCACTGCTAAAGAGATATCGGTAACAACAAGTCCTGCCGGGTTGAATTATGAAGTAACCTACAATAATTCTGTTACTCCACCAGCCGATTCTGGAACCTATGATGTTCTTGTTTCCATAGTCGAAACCAATTATCAGGGGATCGAAACCGTTCAGATGACAATTATAGGTCCAACGAGCATAAATATAAGCTTAGCAGGAAATGTAAAGGTTTACCCAAACCCGGCAAAAAGCCACCTATACATTGAATTCCCAGAAGCGCATGAGGTTTCAACAATTCAGCTTACGAATGTTGATGGTAAAGTGTTGCTGATAAAACAAATAAAACCTCAGGAATCATTCGTTGAAATTAACCTGGAGGGTTTACCTCAAGGTATTTACTTCGTTACCTTCAGCTCAGAGGACCAATATGTAATTTTGAATATTAAGGGATGGCCCGAAAGGACGAGTCATCCCTTAATTTATATCAAGACCTGCCCACGAAGCAAAGTGGCGTGTCGGCTCTACCTTTTAGAGGTTGGGGTAATGGACCACCGGCTTCCAGCCGGTCGATTCCCCAAAGTATAATTTAGTTTTTATATTTTACCGCCAAGATGGCGGCGGTTTAGACCTCCCGCACCATATGCTTTTTACCCCGGGGTTTTAATTGCTGAAAAAAAGCGGGTTATTCTGTAGGTGAAATTACTTAATGGTTCCGATTAAGCCGCTATCTTCAAAGGTTAACCCTATGGCTAATGTGTAATGGCAGGTTTATACCTTAGTTCGTTTTCCAGTGCCATTTGTGATTAAAATCATAAATAAACATAACCAAACATGATTATATTCAATATAAGTCGTATCTTTGAAAGAAAAAAATGTACCAAAGATTTCTAAGAGAGAAAATTATTAAAAAGATTAATTCTAACAAAGCCATTGTTTTAGTTGGTCCACGACAAGTAGGTAAAACCACCTTAATCAGGGAGATTCTTGGCAATAAAAACTATCTGTTCTTTGATGGAGATGACCCTAAAACAAGAACATTGCTAAATAAACCAAATACGCAAGAGATTAGACAATTGTTAGGTAAACATGATTGCATCTTTATTGATGAAGCACAAAGAATAGATGGGATTGGATTAACAATGAAGATTATAACGGATCAATTTAAAGATGTGCAGTTATTTGCAAGTGGATCTTCTTCTTTTGATTTATCTAATAAAATAAACGAGCCATTAACAGGACGAAAATGGGAGTATCAATTATTCCCGATATCCTGGGAGGAGTTTGAGAATCATCATGGATTCCTATACGGTGAGCAACAACTGGAAAACAGGTTGCTTTACGGGCTTTATCCTGACGTTCTGAACAACCCTGGTGAAGAAGTAAGTATTTTAAGAAATCTTTTAAATAGTTACCTATACCGGGACATATTAGCACATTCAGAACTTAGAAAGCCTGAGATACTTGATAAGCTTGTACAAGCTCTTGCTTTACAAGTTGGGAGTGAGGTAAATTATTCTGAATTGGGCCAAATATTATCGATTGACCGAAACACTGTTGAGAGTTATGTAGCCATATTGGAAAAAGGTTATGTAATATTTAAATTAGGAAGTTTTAGTAGAAATGTTCGCAATGAGATTAAGAAAAGTAAAAAAATATACTTCTATGATAACGGAATTCGAAATATGATAATCGGAAATTTTGATCCACTTGCTCTTAGAACAGATAAAGGTGCATTATGGGAGAATTTTCTGGTTTCAGAAAGGATTAAGCAAAATGAATATAAGGAAAGTTTAGCAAGAAAATATTTCTGGAGAACTAAACAGCAACAGGAAGTTGATTTTGTTGAAGATAAAGGAGGCCGCATTTATGGCTATGAATTTAAATGGTCAGACACAAAAACAAAAAAGCTGCCAAAAACATTTACAGAAGCATATAAGTCGGAAAATAAAATAATTACAAAGAGAAATTTCAGGGATTTTGTAATAGTTTGAATTTCGCAAGCGTAAAACAATATATACAAAATAGGTGTGACAATAGTAAAATTAAGGGTTTAAACCGCTCCAAAACTTTGATCAAGTTTATTGCCCCCATGTTGGGTTTTAAAAATTTTACTATCTTCATAGCATAGTTTTATTAACCGTATCTCACCAAAATGAAATCAGCGGGATTTTAAGTTGTTTTGACCGGCTGATATTTACAGGGACCATTCCACAAGTTTGTTATGCGCAAGGAATGACTTCTTATTTATATTCGAACAACATTCGCATTTTCGATTATCCAAAATTTGCCGAACCATTAAAAAATAAGTTGCGGGAGAATGCTGAAAACTTGGCTCGCGATCATAATGTTGAAATAGAATTTGTGGCAAAAACACATATGATAAGTTCTCTAAAAACCTACGCATCGAAACAACAACCAACGATGTCAGCTTTTTTAAACACTACCGGGAGATCGAACACGGGAACGGGGAAAAATCCATGCAATACGCTGCATTGAAAAAAAACATTTATAGCCTTGTTCCCTTGGTTAAGCTCTTTAGAGCATCAAATAAAAGGTGCCTTGAGTTTATATCTGCTTTTGACAATAAGGAAACCGGCTGGAAAAGGCTTGATAAGATCACTAAACCCAAATCTGTAAACAATCGAAACTATAAAGGTTTCATCATATTTTCCAATCAAGACCTGGCTTTGTTGATCACTGTCTTACGGGGAGAATATAATATATCAGGTTTTCGCAACAAAGATATAAGGATACGGTTGCCACAATTCAATACGGCAAAAATCTCAAGGTTGATAAAACTATTACATATTTTTGGATTAATAAAAAAGGTAGGCAAAACCTATAAATATTACTTGAAAAAATTGGGCAAAGAACTCGTTATTACTGCTGAAAAACTGAAAGAAACAGTCTTAATTCCAGCTTTAAATTATTAAACTTTTGCCAAATAATGCAAGAATATTAGATGTAAGGTACTATATTAATTTGAAAATTTGAAAATGAGCAAATTTGAAAATTAAAACCGCTACGCGGGAGATTCACCCATATCGCTGTGGAGTAAAATACGAACAACATGTTGGTTAGTTTTCCGCGCTAAGCGCCTAATTATCTGACCATAATGTCGAAATTTCGAGCCCTCAGATAATGTCGAGAGTTCAAGGCGGCGAAATAGATTTAACAAACTCTTCCTATCTTTGCCAAACAATATTTTTTATTTCTCGTAGTTTCTTGATAAAAATGGCAAAGATGATGAACAATGTTTTTTTATACTTGGTTAAAAATTTTCATTTTTCAAACTTTATTTATTTAACATACAGGGCACTAACCAATCAACTTGCCCCACTTGGCCTAAACATGGGACAAAAACCCAACCTCCTTGTCCCGCGTATCCGCCTATTTGGCAGAGAAAGGGGAAAACTTATCCTTATCCTTTTCCTTTTCATCCCCTCCCCTTCCCTTGCCCAGGTGCCCGACAGCCTCGTGCAAGAAACCTTTCTTGTTACCAAAAACAAAACATACTCTATTCCTGATGGTTACAAAGAATTTAACAACGGCAAATACATTATACTCCCTTTGTCGGCCAGCCATAGCACGGCAAATATCACGATGAAAGGAAAACCCGGCATGTTATTGGAAACCCGATCAGTATCTGAAGGGATAAACGCGGGGCCGGTTACAAGCCCTGGCCCGGGTGAATATGCCATTTCCTTGCAGTTATTGGACTTATCACACCACGCGCCCGAGCATATCGCCCTAAACCTGAAAGATACGGCCAATAACCTGCTGTCCATGTTCCACATATCCCTCTTGCCGGAACGCGAGACAGAACAACTGATCAAAAAACTGAAAATCACAACCAGCCAGGGCAAATACCACTATTCGCGTGACACCCTTTGGGAAAACGGGGAGAAAAAACTAGTTTTTTGTTATCAGGACGAGGACGAAACCTTGCTCGGTAATTTGTCTATACCCACCGGTGCAGGTATCGAAAAGGCAGGCGTGCTACCCTCGGGCGATTATTCCATCGTGGATTCTGTTCACCAAACGTCCACGGGGGAATATTATTTCAAAATCAAACTAAAAAACATTACCAGAAGTAATTTTCTTTCCATCAAGCTACGGTTTACCCGCGATAATAAAAACATCCTGAAAACCATCCCCTTGTTTCCCTGCACGCAGACAACAGTCTCCCTGCCGCCCGGGAAAAAGGAATTGTTTATAGGGGAAGAAAAAATATACCCCATCACTTCGAACAAACCGGACAATATACTGGAAAACCCCAGTTGGAAAACATCCAATAACTTAAGTTACAGGCTTACCCATGAAAACAACAACCCACAACTACACGTGATGGCATCGGCCCTGGGAAAGCAAACGCTACATTTACCATTAAAACTAAGAAAACCCTATTTAAACGCGAAAGGCGAACCGGCCTACACCCTTTCCCCTATACGGGAAACTTTTCACGTTCAGGAAAGCCGGCTGGTTTTCCTGGAAATCGACAAGAACGAGATCACCCTTGATGAGCAAGCCCGGACACGGGGCGTGGAAATCCAACTGGACAAGCACTACC
>CAZKIR010000300.1:728-5410 GCA_964552835.1 uncultured Bacteroidales bacterium | reverse complement strand
GGAACAGGCCCTGTCAAAGCGCGTAGCTCCTGACAGCGTTAAATAAAAACATACAAGCAACCCCCGCAGGCGGAAACCCGCGCCCTGAAAGGGCAGCTTAATCCAACCCATTTTAACATTACACGTGTATGATACCCATTACCCCAAGGCAAGCAAACCATGTTCAATATGAAACGATACCCGGGCCAAGGCACAGCCTTGGCCCAACGCGATAAGCGTTCTCAAAAACCCCCGGCTAAAGCAGGGGGCTAATCTCATATACTATTTCCCCTGCCGCTGGATACCGGCCATGAGGTGATCATGAAACAGGCAAACTATACAATTCCAGATAATTCCACCCCGCACCCCTGAATCCCCTAAAGAAACCCACCGCTTCGTGCTTCCTGCTATTTACTACCTACCAACCTCCCAACCTCCAACCTACCAACCTACCAACTTCCCAACTTCCCAACCTACAAACCTACAAACTTAGAAAGGGCAGCTTAAATTCTTACATTCAAATTTATAGTTGATAACCAAACCAATAACCTGCCCTTTCAGGGCGCAATGCCCCGCGTCGCGACAAATACCCGGGGCGTTGCCACCGGGCTGAAATAAGCTGGGTTTTCAGCCCGGGGACATTACACGTGTAGGATACCCATTACCCCAGGGCAAGCAAACCATGTTCAACATGAAACGATACCCGGGCCAAGGCACAGCCTTGGCCCAACGCGATACGCGTTCTAAAAAACCCCCAGCTGAAGCTGGGGGCTAATCTAATATACTATTTCCCCTGCCGCTGGATACCGGCCATGAGGTGTTCACGAAATGGGCAAACTATACAATTCCAGATAATTCCACCCCGCACCCCTAAATCCCCTGAAGGGACCCACCGCTCCGTGCTTCCTGCTATTCCCAACCTCCCAACTTACAAACCTACCAACCTCCCAACCTCCCTCCAAAACAAAAAAAGCCGGCACTTGAAGAAGCACCGGCTTTTTGTTACTGTTTTTTTAAGGGCCACGGCTTATTTAAGAAATACCTTCTTGTACACCGTGCGGTCCCCGGAAGTGATTTCCACGTGGTAAAAGCCCGTGGTATAATTTTCTATTATCACGGGATACGAATAGGCCGCGGTCAACTTCATGAAATCATCCTTGAAGATTACCTGGCCTTGCAGGTTGTATACCCGTATGCTGGTATTGCCTGTAAACCCATCGCCCAGTTCCAGGTTAAACTTGCCCTCGCTGGGGTTCGGGTACAGCTTCACGGGCAGGCCAACCGATTCGTCCGGGATGCCCACGCCTTCCTGTACCGTGATGGTAAAGGATTGTTCATCGCTTAGCGTGCCGTCACTTAATGTTAATTTCACACTATTGGCCCCGGCATGCGAATTGTTGGGCGTACCGGACAAGGTAGCGGTCCCGTTATTATTATTGGTCAATGTCAGCCAATCCGGTTTAACGGCCGTTAATGTTAACGCATCGTCAGCATCAATATCCTGGAAGGTGATGGTATAACTATAAGCTTCACCTGCCCTGGCAGTTTTTACCGGGCTGGAGGTAAATTCTGGTGCATCGTTCACGTTGGCCACGTTTATAATGAATACCTGGGCCACCGGGTTCGCGATATGCCCGTCCGTTACCGTGATGGTCACTTGATTATCGTCGCCTACCTCATCATTTCCGGGAACACCGGAAAGTTCAAGGGTCGTTTCATTAAAATTTAACCAAGCGGGTTTCACTACTTGTATGGTTAGCTCGTCATTGTCCGGATCACTTACTTCCAGGGAGTATGAGTATGCCGCGTCCTGGGTAGCCGAGGTAATAGCCGTCGATTCAATAACCGGGGCATCCTGAATGTTTTCTACTGCCACGTTAACATCCAGCGAATCCATTTTATTGCCATCTGATACATACACGCGCACTGTCGCGTTGCCAAAGAAATCATTCGAGGCCACCAGGGTTAAATCGTTATCGATCACGCTTGCCTCGAGGTTCGCGTTCAAAGAACTGGCGCTAAATACCCGGCTGTCTGGCGGCGAATCCACGTCATCCGCGTCAAGTGATATGGTTTTCGTGTTGTCTTCTTTCATGCTTATCGTGCCTGGATTGACAAGTACCGGGGCATCATTTACCGGGTTCACCACGAGGGTAAACTGCTGGTATGTTTGGTTGCCCTTGTCATCAGAAACGATTACTTTTACCGTGGCATCCCCGCTTGACTCGGCCGTTGGGATAAACTCGATGGTACGCACCGTGTTTGATTTGGCAGATTTTTTATCAAGGATAATGCTGTCTGCCGGGATCAGGTCCTCGTTGTCCAGGCTTATTTCCACGTCTAGCATTTCTGTCGTGTCAGAATCTTTCGGGTTAATGGCCAAAGACAACCTGGAATCTTCATCAACCGAAGTATCCGCAATGGCCGCGAGGAGAGGTGCCTCGTCACCGGCCGACACGCTCAGGGCGAATGATTTGGTGACCGAGCCCGGGCTTGCCTCGTCGTCCTGTACCGTTACGTTCACGTTGTCGGTGCCAAGGAATCCGGCTTTCGGGTAAATAGTCATCTCGTTTTCCACGAAAACGATGGAATCAATCGACTCCGTGTCATCGTGTGTAGCCGAGTAAATCAGCGAGTCCGAGTCCACGTCATCCGCGATTAACACTACTTCGGCAGGTGTGGCCTGGAAGGTGGCCTGATCCGGTATGTCCTGCAGGTTTGGGTCATCGTTCACGTTTTTCACTTTCAGCACGAAATCTTCCGATACCGTACTGTCTTTGTCTTCCACCTTGGAGTTGACCACCACGTTGCCCGCGAAATTTAGCGGTGGGGTCACGGTCAGGATGACCGTATCAGCATTTACCTTATTGTATTGATAGGTAAAGAGGCTGTCCTGGTCACTATTTGAAGACGCGCTCCATGTCAAGCTGGTATAATCATCATCTTGATCTTGATAGGTAATGACGATTTCCCTGCTTGATTCTTCATCCGTTGAATCGTTGGGTATTTCATCAATACGTGCCGGCACATTGGATACCGGGTTAATCCCGATCACGACGTATGAAGTGTCAAATGCCGTGGAGGTATCGGCATTAGCCACCTTGTACTTGATCTTGTCAAATACCACGGCCTCCTCGTTAGACGATGGCCCGTAGAGTCCCGAGTAGGTAGTAACGGGCTGGCCTTGCGTGTAGGAAGCTTTCAGGGCTTTGAAATTCGAAAGGTTTCCTTTTGCAGGGGATTCTATAATTTCCATGAACAAGGCCTCGTCATAGTTTTGGTCGTTATCGATCCCGATAAAGTTCAGGTTCACGGTATCCCCGAAATCCACGTATACAGTATCTTCAAAAGCAGTGGGTTTCTCGTTCGAACCGTTTTTATGCCGTTTAAAGGAAGAGCCCACCAGGTTTTTTACTTTCAGGATACCCGGGTCGGACTTCAAGATGCCATCGCCTACCACGTAGGGCAGGAAGTCGGTATCAAAATTGTTCGCGTTGCCCACGTACCGGAAAGTCGTGTTTGATGTGCCGATCGGGAACACGAGGCCATCGAGTACACCCTTGGCCGTGTCGCCATCATGTGGCAGGATAAATTTAATTCTAAGGCTGTCATCAATGCTTTCGGCATCAGAAATATAGGGTGCCAGGTCAAAATCAACCGTGTCGCTGCCGCCCGCGTCCACTGAATCGTAAACGGCCACCGGGGGATCGTTCACGGGATGTACCCTGAGGTATACCCATGCCGGGTCAGATACGGCGCTATCGGTATCCATGGCCGTGAAGGCAAAGGAATCCACGCCGAAATAATTCAGCTCGGGTTTATAAAGCATCCGGTTTTCGTCAACATGGAAAGTATCCGCGTGGCTTGGTCCGGTTGAAACCGAAAATTCCAGGTTAAAGATATCATCTTCCCGGTCAAAGGCTGTCAGCAAGATGCGCCTTCCCCTGTCTTCCATTACCGGTATTACCTTGCCAATGGCAAAGGGTTTGGTGTTCACGCCCTTAACAAGGACTTGTAAAATAAAGGGTTTAGAGCTTAAGGGGGCTGTTTCCTTGGTTTCGGTGGCTTGCAGGAAAATGGCATCGCGACCCTTGAAATTCCGGTTGGGGATATATTGCATGCTCCCCACGGTCGGGTCCGGTATGTTCAACACGCCGTTGTATGGGCTCATGTAAATAGTTGACAGTTCTATCTCGTCCCCTTCCGGGTCGCTCATGTTTACCGTGATGTCCAGGGTATCGTTTTCCATCATTTCCAGCTTGGGATCGTCAATGCTTACCACCGGGGGATCGCTGACCGGCATGATGACCAGGTCTACTTGTCCCGTATCGCTTAAGCCGCCCGGGTCGGTCACCTTGTAGGTAAAGGTATCTTTTCCGGTATAGTTGGCCTCTGGCAGGTACACGTACAGGTTCTGCGATACCAGGGAAATCGTTCCGTGCGATGGATTGTCCAGTATGCTATAGCTAAGTTGCCCGGGGGTTTCCGGGTCCAATCCAATCAGGGGTATGTATGCCCGCTTGTCTTCTAGCAGGGTATCTGAACGGTTAACGGCCTTTGGGGGATCGTTCACGTCGGTGATCGTGAGCGAGAACAAGGCCAGTTTTTTGAATTCCCCGTCTGATACGCCCAGGGCTACCTCGTGGGTGCCCACGGACAGGGGGCCGGGTGTGCCAATAAGGGTTACCGAATCCTGGTTACTA
>CAZKIR010000300.1:0-718 GCA_964552835.1 uncultured Bacteroidales bacterium | reverse complement strand
AGTCCTCTCCTTTTACTTTTAGCCAGGGCGGGGCTTTTAATAATTTTATGTATATCTCGTCTGAATCTATATCCGAAAATTTCACACCCTGCGAGTATAGCGTGCCTTGTAGCCCGTTTTTCAAACTCGTGGTCAATACCACCGGGGCATTGCCCGTGGCATTCACGGTGATGGTGAAGCTTTGCGACACGGTCTTGATCCCGTCGGTCACTTTCACGGTAACACTTGTTTCTCCCAGGTGCTCGTGTTTCGGTATGCCGGATAGCTTGGCCGTGCCATTGCCATTGTCGGTAAGGCTTAACCAGGAGGGTAAATCATCCGCGCTAAAAATAAGGGTAGTCCCGGCATCGTCATCCGTGGCGGTAATATTGTAGGTATACGTTAAATTCTCGTGGGCTTGTTTTACAGGCGTGCTCGTGATCTCGGGCGCGGTGTTGGAATCGCTTACCTTTATCGTGAAGGATTGGGTAACTGAGGCCTCGGCACCATCCGTTACGGTAAGCTCTACATCATAATCCCCGGCAGCGCTTGGGGTCCCGGTTAATTCAGCCGTTCCATCCCCGTTGTCGGAGAAGGTAGTAAGCCAATCAGGTTTGGTATCAGCCGTGATGGTCAGGTTTTCCTCTATATCCTCGTCGGCGGTTTGGATTTGATAATTATATTCATTACCGGTTCGCGCGAAGGTTACCGAGTTGGAAACGAACCTGGGCGTGTCGTT
>CAZKIR010000299.1:0-5424 GCA_964552835.1 uncultured Bacteroidales bacterium | reverse complement strand
GCTATTTATCAAAGTATTATAAATAATGTGCTTTTCTAAGGTCAGTTGTTCTGAAGTTAACCCATGTATAAATAGTAGTGTTTTCAAAGAGACACTAAAATAAATAGTAAAAATGCCCGGGCCGAAGGTGCCCGGGCGTTTTTTTAAGAAGCTTTTTTCGGGATGCTGATTTGGACTATTTTATCTGCTTCCACGTGATCGATTAAATCGGGAAAAAACAGGTTAAACTCATGGCTGATTTGATCATATTTTTTCCGGACAACTTCCATTAGAAAAGCCGTTTCGTCGGGCAAGGAAGTTTTCACGGTCATCTTTTTTATCACTTTTTCCAGGCCATCCAAACTATTGTAACAGCCTAGCCAATTGTACACGACGAAACAGGGCAAAAAGCCTTGTACCCTTGCTGGAAGACGATCAAAGCGGGCCAGCAAAACATCGTAAACATCATTAATAAAATCGGCTAAAGGGACAAAAGAGTATTTTTCCCATTCGTTGGCTAGAAAATGATCATAAATTATATCTACAACTACTCCCGCGTATTTATGGTAACGGGATACAAAATGATTTTTTGTACGCTTGAAAACGGGGTGGGAATCCGTGAACGAATCAATTTTCCGGTGCAATAAAACCCCGTATTTAATTTCCCCGGGATACTCTTCATAGGCACTGCCCTTCACGTAATCCCCGATGAAATTACCAATTAAAATGTCAGGTGAACCGCCTGATAAATATAAATGTGCCAGAAAATTCATGTTTGTGCTTTTTCAAGATCACGAATTTAAGTAAACCTTTCTATTTAATACGTGAAAAACAAGTTTTTTGATATGTTTTTTATCATATTTTACAACCTATATTGACATTTTTTTCACAGTCGTGGAATAAAAAAAGAGGCTGTTAAAAATGCCATTAAAGCCTTACGAATTGAAAAATTATCATGGCATAAAGGTAAAACCTTAATAACCGGGTAGTGCCGAGTATCAGGAACATGGATAAAGGATATTTCATGATACCAGCAACCATGCTAACCGTGGCATAAGGCAACGGAAAAAGGGCGGCCACCATGATGATGGCCCCGCCCCAGCGCTTGATGGTAATAAAATGCTCGGCTAATTTACGGTTCACGTATCCTTGTATCCTGGGTATCTTGTACAACAAGCCTCCGATACCATAAGCAATAATACCACCCAGGTAAGAAATAATGGCCAGGTAAGTAAGCATCAAAAATTGATTGTCAAATTGCCAACTCCAAATAATAAAAAAATCAGGCGGGATTAACCCCAGGAAGCTCTCGGAAGCAAAAAATACAAGCAGCACGTTTTGCCACTTTAACCCCCGGACATAATTTCTAAAAAACACATCCAAATCAGCCAATACGAACCGTTCAAGAATGAAAAACAGGAGTATTATAGAAGCAATCGTTATGGCCACCTTAAATGCCTGGCGCCAAACAAACTTGTATAATCCCGTTCGGGAGTAATATTTATGGTAAAGCCGGAATATTTTCCATCTCCGCAGTAGCCATTCGTTCATGTATTCCACGCTATATAAAAATGTATATCGTTAGCATATAATCTATTACCTTGGTAAATTTGGTTTAAAAACCGGATTCTAAGATAATGTAAATTCTATTCTTATAACTATCTTTCAGGGGATTTTGTTGTCATAATTCAAGCATTTTTTATATTTTTAAACAAAGTATTGCATATGGATGTTAAAATAATTAGTAAGCTAGTTTACAAAAGTAAGGAGTTATTTTTAAAACAATAATCAATGGAAGTGGAAAAAAAATTACGCCCTGGCAAAACATTAATGGAAGGCATGAAGCAAGCGATAACCAGTGAAGTAAACCATGCCATTGGTACCTTGAAAAACAAAGGGGACATAAGGGAAGTTGTTCATGAAACCCGCAAGTCGTTTAAAAAAACACGGGCTTTGTTAAGGCTTATCCGGCCGATAATTGAAAAAGACACTTATCGTGAACTCAACGGCTTTTTCCGTGACCTTTCAAGAAAATTATCCATTGCCAGGGACAACACCATATTGATCGGGGTACTCGAGGAGCTCTTGCATAAAACGACCAACCGGCAAACCGTCCAGGGTCTTTCAGAAGCTATCTCATCCATGGAAAAGAAACGCTTGGACGATGAAGAGGAACTTTTTAATAAAAACGATATTACTTTAGGGCTTATCGAGGCTTTGGAAAGACAATTGCCAGCCATGGAAAGCTTATCATTAGAAGGAGATCAATTTGACCTCGTGCAAGAAGGAATAAAAAGGGTATATAGCCGGGCCTTCGAGGCCAAGGAGACAGCCTGGGAGCATCCCTCGATAGGGATATTTCATGAATTAAGAAAACGAACAAAATACTTGTGGCATCAGTTTGAATATCTCGAGATCATATGGCCTGGGTATTTTCAGTTTATCGCCCACGAACTTCATAAATTATCAGATATCCTGGGCGAGGATCACGATTTTGGGGTACTGGTAGGAGAGTTGAAAACCGGGTACTTGAACCTGAGCCACGAGGAAACTGAAAAAATGATCATCGATTTGGCGGAAGATGAAAGGGGGAAGCTTGAAAACCAAGCCAGGCCATTAGCTGAAAGGATATTCCTGGAATCGCCCGGTGCTTTCGCGTACCGGCTAGGCGGGTATTGGAACACGTATAAAAAATGGGGGGTAGTTATCGATCCAGATCATTAAAAAGTCCTTCTACCTCGCCCACTAGTTCCAATCCAGCGTGCATTCCAGTGCCCTCGAGAATTAACTTGCCATCCTGGTGAGTGAGCAATAAATCAACCCGCGCATCCAGGCTTTCAGCAATTCGCCTGTCCATGGCCCCGGAAACGGGGGCTTTTAAGTGTCCGGTTTTGTCGCGGGAAGCTTTTATCAGCATGCGGTATTGCTTATCTTCCAGGAGGATTTCTACCCCCTTGTCATGGACTTGCGGGGACTTGATCTTTGCCTTGGTATAAGTGGTGAACGTATATACATGCCCCCCGTGCGACAACACGGCCAGGAAGCCCGTGAAGGAACTGCCCAACCAGGGAAAACTGAAAAGCCTCCAAAGGGTATTCGATATAAGAGGTATTGCCGGTTTGCCCATGAATTACCTGCACGAACGCGAGATAGGTGATGAATAAATATCGCATGAAACTTTTTCCCGAATATAAACAATTTTATCCTTAGCCAGGGAAGCTGGGATTAAAAGAAAATCATCGCGCGTGGCCCTCGATCAAATTACAGGGTTTATTAAACCTCCAACATGTTTTTTCACGGGTAATTACGGCACCATTCTTTTTTTGCTTTGGTTTTAATTAAACAAGAATACCAAGAATATTTTTCATGATTCCTTGACATTTCATGTCCAATCCATTTACTTTTGTACTGAACTATTGATGAAGGAACATGGAACACGATAAATTATACCGGTACGCCGAAAGTTTTACCCGTTACAAGCGGTTTCCCTCGTGCCCGGTCGGGATAGGCCAATTGACCATGGGCGGGCAAAACCCCATCCGTTTGCAATCCATGGCCAATACCGATACCAACAATCTGGAAGCCTCCTTGTATCAAGGCATACGGATGATAGATGCCGGGGCGGAATTAATACGGTACACGGCACAGGGCATTAGGCAAGTAGAAGGCCTCCGGGAAATCAAATCTTTGTTAAACAAAAAGGGCCATACCGTACCGATCGTGGCCGATATTCATTTTAACCCTAAGGCTGCCGAAATGGCCGCGAAATATATTGAAAAAGTACGGGTAAACCCCGGCAATTATGCCGATAAACGGGAAAACAAGGGGGCAAAACTGGATAATAAAGAATACAAACAAGAGCTAGAACGGGTACACCGTCGTGTAAAGCCTTTGCTGGAAGCATGCAAGGAACATGGCACGGCTATACGCGTGGGCGTGAACCATGGCTCACTCTCTGGGCGTATCATGGACCGGTATGGGGATACCCCTGGTGGCATGGTAGAATCGGCCATGGAATTTTTACATCTTTGCCAGGCAGAGAATTTTTATAAGGTGGTCGTTTCCATGAAATCGAGCAATACCCGTGTAATGGTGCAAGCTGCCCGCTTGTTGGCCTACCGGATGAGGGAAGAAGGTTTATTATTTCCAATTCACTTGGGCGTTACCGAAGCCGGCGAGGGGGAAGACGGCCGGATAAAATCTGCCGTGGGCATCGGGGCCTTGTTAAACGATGGCATTGGCGACACGATACGCGTATCGCTCACTGAAGACCCCGAGAAAGAACTGCCCGTGGCCCGTATCATGATAGATTATATCAAGGAAAGGGAAAACAGTGGCCCGGTGATAGGAAAAGACGAGTTGTACTATAACCCCTTTGATTACAAAAAACGCCAAGGCACGAAGGTGGGCTCCATGGGCGGGGATAGCCCCCCGGCCGTTATCCTGGATATTCGCCAGCACACCATCGACTTTAAGCTAGTGCAAAACCTGCCAGAAGCCGAATTTTATTACCTGGGCAAAAACAAACCCTCTCTTCCCCTACCCGGGAAACTTGCTTTTATCATTGATCGTGAGGCATGGAGGCCATCTGATCAAAACATTTACCCTTTATACCGTTTGCCGGATTATATTCAAACCAAGCAAGAACACCCCGAGTTAAATTTCGTGGAATTACGTTACCCCGACTTGTTGGAGCAAAACCTAAACCGCCTGAAATACTGGAAAAAGGCTGTACTGGTGTTAAATACCTCGCACCAGAATGGCTACGCCGAGCAAAGGGCATTTTTTAACCACCTTTTGTTAAATAAAATTCATTTGCCGGTAATCGTGAAAAGGGAATACCTCGGTATACCGGAAAAAGTGCTGCAAGTACGCGCGGCCATGGACACCGGCCCTTTGTTTATTGACGGCCTGGGCGATGGTTTGTGGCTGGTGGGGGATAAACCGATCGAAAGCCAGGCTATGGCCCGGTTTGCTTTTGGTATCTTGCAAGCCAGCCGGGCCAGGATGTCAAAAACTGAATTCATATCTTGTCCCGGGTGCGGACGTACCCTTTTTGACTTGCAACAAACCGTGACAAGGGTAAAAGCCCGTACCAGGCACTTGAAAGGTTTAAAAATTGCCGTGATGGGCTGCATCGTTAACGGACCTGGCGAGATGGCCGACGCTGACTACGGCTACGTGGGAGCCGGCCCTGGCAAAGTACACCTTTACAAGAACAAGGAAGCCGTGAAAAAAAATATCCCAGAAGCCGAAGCCGTGGAAGAACTGGTGGAATTGATCAAACGTGAAGGGGACTGGAGGGATTGAGAACATGAAGTGGGGAGAGGTGAGTAGGGAGTAAATCAGAAACCAGGAGCCACCGGCCAAAAAAAATTCTTCGTGCCTGGCGTGTGCAAGTTTATGAATAATTTTCATTCATCACCGATATAACACCGTTCACCC
>CAZKIR010000298.1:0-5445 GCA_964552835.1 uncultured Bacteroidales bacterium | reverse complement strand
TTATTATCATCTACAGGAAATTTAACGGATACCCTGTCAGTGAAATAGTAATCTAGCCTCGGGTCTTGCAGTTCTGCCATTAGATTAATAATCGTGTTAGCCGGAACAAAGTCTTTCCTTCCACTCAGGATTAAATCCTCGTACAATGGATTCGTGTTTGGGGTTGCGGTTTGGTAAGGAAATAATGCATTATCAGCCGCTGAGGTAAATACGCCAGCTGAAATAGCTGCCTCCGCGTTTGTTTGGGCTTTTGTTGGGCTAACGTCAGCCAAGTTCATGGCGATCTTTAATTTTAATGAATTAGCAAATTTCAACCATGATCCGATATCGCCACCATAGAGAAGATCGGCTTGTCCAAAACTATGGGAATCGCTGTCAAGTCCCGTGATCGCATCGTTAATTCTTTTCAATAGATCATCATAAATCGTGGCTGCATCATCATACACGGGGTTAATATTTTCTGGATCGAGCGCTTTAGTGTATGGAATATCGCCAAAAATATTAACTAAATTATGGTACGCGTAAACAGCCATGAGGTCAATTATCATCAATTTGTTGTTTTTTGAGGCCTCTGTTTCAGGTGCTTTTATAGGCTTCTGCTCGATTATGCCCCTGGCTTCGTCCAAACGGTTTAAAACATACCGATAATAAGCAGTAAATGCTTGTTGCGGGATATTACGGTTAACAATATTATAATTGGCCTCGTCTGTGTACTGGGTTTCAGTCCAATGTTGTGAAAATAGCTTCCAAACGTTCCAATTCACATTTGTACTGGAAATTTGATCCGATAGTTCTTTTTGTGCGTTAGAGAATATAAATTCTCCACTTACTTCCGATGGATTTTTTTTATCCGTGTTAAAGTCTTGAAAATCATCAGTACAAGATAAAGTAAATGACATCAAGACTAATACAATATAATATATTCTTTTCATGATTAATTATTTTTTTCGTTTAGAATGTTAAATCAACTTTAAAACCATAATTCCTAGCTGTTGGGTAAACCCCACTTTGCCAACCTTGGATATTACCAGAACCTTGTGAGGCTTCAGGATCTGCATACGGCAGGTTTTTATGGATGATCCATAAGTTAGAGCCTACTAGGCTTATAGTTAAATCTCCCACGAACGTGTTTTTGAGAATTGATTTAGGTAAAGTATAGCCAATCGATACTTCGCGAAGTTTAACGTATGATGCATCATAAATGAATGCTGCGTTGGGATCATTTACAAAGCCATAAGCTGTATATGTATTGCCATCGATCCTTTTTTTGTTTTCTACATATTCGTCATATTCGCCATCATCATCGTTGTCTATGCCAACAACACCTTCTTTAATTATCCCTCCACTTTCTTCAGAATATCCGTCTTCTGGATTATAACCGGGAATACCGATAAAGGGCCATATACGGTTTCCGTCCGGGTCCAGGACCGGATCCCGCTTAGGATTGCCGAGATCGTTGTTTCCTATCGTATTTGGGTAAAGGCCAGTTCCTTGTCCATACCATTGGTCAAGTGAAAAAATATCTCCGCCCATTTGCATATCAATTAAGAAGCTTGCATGTAAACCTTTATATGACAGAGTGTTGGTTATGCCAGCGTTCCAGTCTGGATTAATGTTACCAATAACCTTATCAGAGGTTGCCGTTACTTCATAAAAGCCATCGCTACCAACTACTTTTCTGCCATCTGGTGAATAGATATAATCTGTTCCCTGGATGGTACCATATGGTTCACCTTCACGGGCATTAATGGTAACACCTCCTTGGAGTGCTGCTAACTGAAGGTTTTCAATTTGATCCCCCAAGCTAACCACCTGGTTTATGTTTTTTGACCAGTTAAGAAATACGTCCCATTTGAAATTATTTGTTTTCACGGGAACAAATGATGCTAATATTTCAAGTCCCTGGTTTTGTATTTCACCCACGTTCACATATTTGCTCGCGAAACCGGTAACCCTGGAGACTGATAATGGGACAATTTGATTAACTGAATTCTTTTGGTAGACAGCCACGTCAAGCCCGATCCTTCCATCCATTACCGCAACATTTAAACCAGCTTCTATGTCGGTTGAAATTTCTGGCTTAAGATCTGGGTTATTTTTGTAGCTCGGGATTTGAACCATCGTCCTACCATTAAATGGGGCATCGATCCTGTATGCATCGTTTACTCGGCCCCATGGGGCATCTTTACCTACCTGTGCCCAGTTTACCCTTAGTTTACCAAAGGACAAAAAGTCAGAGTTAATTAATTCTGAGAAGATCAAACTGGATGAAACTGATGGATAAATATAAGCATTATTATCACTAGGTAAGGTAGAAGACACGTCCCTTCTGACTGTACCATCAAGGAAGAACATGTCATCATAACTAAAGCCAATATCGGCAAAGATCCCGTTTACTCCAATTCTTTGAGATCTTTCTTCAGGAGGCAACATTGGATCAATACTATTGCCCAGGCTATAAACGCTGGGAACCGCAAGGCCTCCATTCGTAGAAGCTTTTACCCTTTCGTATTTTGATCGGCGAATGTTGGTACCAACCATACCCGTGAAATCAATATCTTGGCTTATTGACCTATTGTAGTTTAACAGAGCGTCGAAGTTTGTTTCCTGAAAGAAAATATCATTCCTATCATAACCGGAAGTTACTTCTGGTCTGTCAACACCAAATTCTCCTGAAACAGAACCTACAGCTTTTCTTTCTTGCTGTACAAAATTGTAGTGGTCCATTGAATATCTACCCATGAAATTTAATCCTGAGGTTATTGCCCAATTTACCTCGGCATAACCAATTAATCTATCCCTTTCATCATCTTGATAGTTTTCAAATCTTTGCCAGTAAGGATTGTCCCAATAAATCGGGGATAAATCATTCTCACTTTGTGGATGGTGTGTTAAGTTTTTTCCTGTTAGGTCATAATAATCTTCTAACATTTTCATGTCAGCCCCAACGTTATACCATTGGCGGAACATTGACATTAAATTGTCAGAATATCCGGTGTGGTTTCGGCCTTTAGTATAGGTATTGGAATATATCGCGTTTGCTGATACCTCTAGATTATCAAGCAAATTGTATGAACCGCTGAGATTAAGGCTGTTCTTTTTTCTTTCACTGTTTGGCATCATTCCTGTTTGATCGGTATTAGCGTAGGCTAAACGGAACGTGGAAACAGTAGTACCCCCCTTGACATCAATGCTATTTTTAATGGTATGGCCTGTATCAAAGAAATAATCTGCACCATGATCTGGTGCCACGTATGGTGATTTTTGAAGATAAGTAGGTGATTCCGGGTAAAATGCATCCCATTGGAACACCATCAAATTGGGATCAAATTTTGCTCCCATGGAGCCATCATTATGTGTATCAACGATGTAATCATCCGTTCCATCACCGTCAAAATCATAGTGGAATAATTCTGGATAATCGGTTGAAGCAGGATCTTCCCCGGCAAATAGCCCACTGCCAAAAGGCCCATAACCTGCACCATATTCAGTTTGGTGTTCAGGAAAAGTTGATTTGTCAAGTGTATGGAACATCGTGCTATGATTGACATTTACTTCCATAGCAGTTCCCTTCCTGGTTGTACTTCCTTTTTTCGTGGATATAATAATAACACCATTAGCGGCACGAGAACCGTATAATGCCGTGGCAGCAGCACCTTTAAGGACGCTTATGCTTTCGATATCATCAGGGTTAATATCGCTAATTGGATTGCCATAGTCAAATCCGCTTCTTCCGGTCATCTGGCCAGAATTATTGGTATTCATGTTGCTGATTGGTATTCCATCAATCACGAATAGGGCTTGGTTATTTCCGGTTAAAGAGGATGAACCCCTCACGATAATATTGGACGACCCACCAAAGTTTGTGTTGGTCTTAATCTGAACCCCGGAAACTTTCCCTGCCAAAGAGTTGATTAAGTTCTCGTTTTTTGCACGGGTTACTTCGTCAGATTTTACTTCTTGAACGGCATATCCCAATGCTTTTTTTTCCTTTGAAATACCCAGGGCAGTAACAACAACCTCTTCAAGGCCAACTACTTCCGGGTCTAATTGAATATCAATCTCTGTCATGTCAAGGATTGGTACTTCTTTGGATTTCATCCCAACAAAGCTGACTACTAAAGTTTCAGCACCTTCGGGTACTTTGAGGCTGTAAGTACCATCTGCTGCTGTCATGGTTCCGGTCGTGGTCCCTTTAACAACAATTGAGGCACCGGGAACTGCTGAGCCATCCTCTGATGAGGTGACTTTTCCCGAGATTGTTTGGGGCTGCGCGTTCAGTAACGGCAAGCCCACCAGCATTAGAAACGCTAGAAAAGATGTAATTTTTTTCATGGACATTAAATTTAGGTTTATAAATAGTTAATAATTTCCCACGAACAAATTAAGAAAAAAAAATAAAGAAAAAAAAATCCTCAATGTATTAATTTATAAGGTTTAGATTATTTTTTTTGCCATGTATTAATTTATTGCCTTTATTATTTTAAGTTTACGTTAATTATACAACTGATAATAAGAATGTTAACAAATTACAGGCATAGAAGGGGTTAGCTTGATCCTGCTTTGTTTTTTTTTTGAGGAATTGAGGTTTAGGGATGTGCCCCAATTTTATCCCCCTGAGGTTTATCGTGGCAGTGACATCCTTGGCTTTTCATCCCACTGCCCCTTGATCCCCTGAAGGGGGCCTGCCCGCGTTCCGGTGATTTTACCCAGGTGACCACTGGCCAAAAGGAAATACTTTTATCCCTGTATCCGCCTTTTTGTCGGGAGAGGGGGAAAACAAACATGTGTTTAGTATTCATTATAACGGCGAATTGTCTAGCGCCTAGTTGCCTTCGCTGGTCGGGTTAATAAGGTAAAACGCGTTCGATGATTTTTTTCCCGGGGTCAAAATCCCGTACATCTTTTAATCCAAGAAAGTCTGTCGCGGCTTTTATTAGGCTGGCCTTTTCCTGTTTCTTGAAGGCAGGCTGGTATTCGCGTATGGCATGCTCGCCACATTGCAACAGGTATTTTTCGGGTATCATGCCCACGAGTTCCGAACCCGTAACCCTCGTGCCCATGGCGTGTGCTTGTTTTTTTATTTCTTTAAATACCTCGTGTAAAGGCGTTACGTCCAAATCCGTGAGGTTCATGGATACCTGGGCCTTACCAAACTCCTCCACGTACCAGCCCATGGCCTTGACGAAGGGAAACCGGCCAGGCACCCTTTCTTTTTCCCCTTTTTTATTGGTTATGATTTTCCCGCTTTCCCGAATATTTTCCGCGATGGTTTTGGCTATTTTCACTGAAGGGGTATCGAGGTTCATGTTATAAGCCACCAAAAATTTTCTTGCCCCCACGGCAATAACGCCCGCGGTGGGATGGGGGATGCCTGGGCCGGCATCCGGGACCCATTCGGGGCTTTTTAGCTTGGCCGTTAAGGCTTCTACCCCTCCCGAGCGT
>CAZKIR010000297.1:3548-5452 GCA_964552835.1 uncultured Bacteroidales bacterium | reverse complement strand
GAGAAAAAATACAGGAACCTTTTTGAAACCATGTCCGAGGGCGTGATATACCAAAACGCGGAGGGCAATATCACATCCGCGAACCCAGCAGCCGAGAAAATCCTTGGCTTGTCACTTGAACAAATGCAGGGAAAATCATCTATGGATCCGCGATGGAAAGCCATAGATGAACAAGGCAACGAACTGCCCGGGGAGAAACACCCTGCCATGATGGCCCTTATTAGCGGACAAAAAGTTGAAAACTTTGTACAAGGCATATTTATCCCCGAAAGGGAGGAGTACGTATGGATACTTGTAAACTCGACACCTCAATTCGAAGAAGGATATGACAAGCCCTACCAGGTGCATTCAACTTTCATGGACATTACAGGGCGCAAGCAGGCAGAAATAGCATCGCGTGACAGCCAACAACGCATCCAGAGTATTTTTCGCAGTGCGCCTGTTGGTATTGGTGTTGTTGTTAACAGGATCCTTATGGATACAAATATAAGGCTTTGCGAAATTACCGGGTACAGTGCAGGGGAACTGATTGGGCAATCTGCCCGGATGCTTTATCCATCGGAGAAGGACTTTGAATTTGTTGGGCGTGAAAAATACC
Source organism: uncultured Bacteroidales bacterium (assembly GCA_964552835.1). Classification (GTDB taxonomy): domain Bacteria; phylum Bacteroidota; class Bacteroidia; order Bacteroidales; family CAYFUP01; genus CAZKIR01. The sequence goes on along the minus strand of CAZKIR010000297.1, from coordinate 4,854 downwards.
GGCAAATTGCAGGTTTCGGCACAGGTTCAGTGGAAACCAGATGGAAACGCAAGGATGGGGCTATAATTGACGTGCTGCTCAGCTCAACGCCCATCGACACCAGCGATTTGTCCAAGGGTGTTACTTTCACCGCTTTGGATATCACCGAGCGCAAGCAGGCAGAACAGGCATTGCGCCGCATCGAGTGGATGCTCACACCCGGCCATGCAGCGGCAGGCGAGCGAACTCTTCCATCTTACGGTGACCTGACTACCCTGAACACGGAACGCACGATACTTGATGCTGTAGGCCCGCGACTCCTCGAAAGCATTGTTAACGACTACCTCGACATGCTCGATACCAGTGCTGCTGTATATGAACGAAATGGCGACTATGCCTTTGGTATTTTCGCTTCAAGCTGGTGCCGGTATCTTGATGAAGCCTCCCGCGGGCTATGCAACACGGATGACAACCAGGAGGCCCTGAACCGCGGTAAGTGGCACTGCCACGAATCATGCTGGACAAATGCATCGAAGGTTGCCATGGAAAATGGAGAAACAACTGATATTGAATGTGCCGGCGGTCTTCGTTTGCATGCCGTTCCAATTCGGTCGGGAGACAGCATTATTGGGGTCATTAACTTTGGTTATGGCGATCCGCCGCAAGACCCGGAAATACTAAAAGGGCTGGCCGCGAAGTACAATGTTCCGGTTGACGAACTAACCCGCCATGCAGAGTCCTATGAATCGAGGCCCCCGTACATCGTTGACATGGCCAAGCGCAGAATAAAATCTTCAGCCCGGCTAATCGGTGAGATTGTTGAACGCAAGCGAACAGAAAGACAACTTTTGCAGCAAAACGAAGAATACGCTGCCTTAAACGAAGAATACCATACCATTAACGAGGAACTTAATGAAGGTAACATTCAGTTAAAGGAACTGAACATCCGGTTGGAAGAAGCTTTAGAAAAAGCCGAAGAAAGCGATCGGCTAAAATCAGCATTCCTGGCAAATATGAGCCACGAAATACGTACCCCCATGAACGGGATTCTCGGCTTTTTGGGTTTACTCGGGAAACCAAATCTCGATGAAACCAAAAAAGAAACCTACATTAGCATCGTTAAAAAAAGCGGGCAAAGGCTTTTAAGTACCATCAACGATATTATTGAAATATCAAAAATAGAATCAGGCGATATTCAGGTAGACAAGCAAGAGATACACCTGCAACAGTTTCTGTCATACTTTCATGAATTTTTCTTGCTACAGGCAGAAAAAAAAGGGCTACAGCTTAAGCTTCTTCCATGCACCAATACTCCCGAAACTATTTT
>CAZKIR010000297.1:0-3538 GCA_964552835.1 uncultured Bacteroidales bacterium | reverse complement strand
ACCAACCTGATTAAAAATGCTATAAAATATACCGAAAAAGGCAGCATTGAATTTGGATGCAAGAAACAAAATAATAATGATTACCTGTTTTTTGTAAAAGACACGGGAAAAGGTATTAAGCCCGGGAAGCTAAATGCTGTTTTCGAGCGCTTCGTGCAGGAAGATATTTCGCGTACAAGTGGTTATGAAGGTTCCGGGCTGGGTTTGTCCATTACTAAAGAATATGTTAAAGCCCTGGGCGGGAAAATATGGGTTGAATCCAGGCCCGGGAAAGGCAGTTGTTTTTATTTCACCCTACCGGCAACTGAGAAAAGGCACCAAACAATTGCTGCATCACCAGATGCTAACAGTCATGAAGATATCGTGAATACAGTGCCCCAAAAACTAAAGCTGCTCATTGCAGAGGATGATGAGGTTAGCTTCATGTACCTGCAGGAGATTTTGAATACATTGAAATGTGAGATTACACGATGTATAAATGGCAGGGAAGCGGTTGAGCAGTGCAAATCAAATCCCGGTATTGATATTATCCTGATGGATGTCCAAATGCCCGATGTGGATGGTTATCAGGCTACCCGCGAGATACGTGAATTTGACAAAAACGTTTTCATTATTGCCCAAACCGCCTATGGCCTGGCCGGAGAAGAGAAAAAGGCGCTGGAAGCCGGGTGCAATGCTTATATTGCAAAACCTGTACAACAGGATAAGCTTATGGAATTTTTGTCGCACTATATTGATTAAGCAACATCAATTGTTAATAAATAGTTTTTCATTTTTAATAAATAGCTTTAATATGATTTGAATCTCCTGAGTAATTTTCTTCTTTTTGCCAGAAAAAACAAAATGGCATCAACTTTTGGGAAAACCTGGTGGGGGCAACAATGGCTCAATTCACTTAATAATATCGACTACAGTAACCGTTTGCCGCGTGGCGCATCCTATGCCCGCAAGGGTGCTGTGCAGAAAATCAGCATCAATGGTAACCGGATAAAAGCCAAAGTAGCCGGCAGCCGGTCAACCCCGTATAATGTTGATATCATCATTCCACCGTTTTTTGATCCCGAACTGGGAAATTTCCTTAAAGATATTCAGCAGCGCCCGGTAATCATATCCAAATTGCTTAACCGCGAGCTTGATCCTTCGGTGCTTGAGTTGGCCGAAAAATCCGGGCTTAAGGTATTCCCCCATCAATGGAGCGATATTAAAATGCAATGTTCGTGCCCAGACTGGGCCGTGCCCTGCAAACACCTTGCTTCGGTTATATACAAGGTAAGCGCCGAAATAGACAATAACCCTTTCCTGGTTTTTGAACTGCACGATGTTGATTTGCCCGGGGAAATGGCCAAGGCAGGTGTAGTTATCAATAGCATGTCATTAAATGTACCGCGCGTAAGCAATATGCTGTTTGAAACAATCACGAAGAATAATTCTTATGATGCTGAACAAGCTTACCAGAAACTGAATTTTTCAGGCATAGGCCCCCTGCATGAATCATTAACCGCGCTGCTTTCTCCCATGCCTGCTTTTTACACGGCCTCTGCAACCGATTTCAGGGACAAATACCTGGCAACAATCAAACGGGTAGTAAAAAACACCCAACGTGTTGCTTCGGGAAAAATTCCACTGCCCGAATTTTTTAAAAGCGCTTATTCTGATGATACCAACATTGGGCATCGTTCAACTAACACGGTAACCCTCGATGAAGCCTTGCAGGCCAGGGTAATTACAGGTGAAAAAGAATTTACGGTAAAAGATTTTTTGCAACAGCTATCGCTTATCCCAGGAACACGCACTCCCGATTTTCAACCCTCTACTGCCGCCCTGCACACGGCCCTTCACCTGGCCATTCAACTTACTGCCAATGGCGCCATAATACCACAAATAGTACAATTGCCCAATAAGGAATATTCCATACGCTGGCTCCCGGCCCTGCTAAGTAAAAGGGTCGCGAAACTTTGTGATGCCCTGGAAAATATTCTCCCTCCAGATGTCTTCACCGGGGTTAACCGCAAAAAAATAAAACCGGTGAACAAAGATCGAGCGGTAAATCTCCTTTCACTTTTGATAAGCGAGATAGTGCACCTGGCCAGTTTTGATATGAATAATGATCTTTTCCTGGAATTGTTTTTTAAAAATTCCAGCTATGCTTTTACCAAGCCCGGTGAAGAAGCCCTTGCAGGGGGTATCATGGCTTGGCTTCAAAAATTTTACCTTTCGCGGGGCGAGGCCAAACCCGCGCTGGTAGTCGAGGAATACGCGAACGAACAGTTCAGGGTCAATATTGATGTGCGGCTTCCTGAAGGGACATTTAAAAACTCTGTTTCGCTGAAAGATGTACTTATTAAAGAGGAATTTGAACACCGTAGGTACGAAATCCTGCAAACCCTGGCCCTTATGAGCAGTTTTATTGATGGGCTTGATGAGTACATCAACTCATTCGGAGAAAAGGAAATCATAATGGACAGCGGCCGGTTTGCCCCATTCCTGATGAAAATTGTGCCCGCTATACAATTACTTGATATTCCTGTATTGTTGCCAAAATCGTTGCAATACATTTTAAAACCAAAGCCAAGTGTAAAATTAAAAAGCAAGGGCAAAAGTTCCGGGTTTCTACGTCTTGATAAGTTGCTTGATTTTGAGTGGCAGGTAGCCGTGGGCGATACCCTTATGGATGAAGCAGAGTTCAGGCAGTTGTTGCAACAATCGGAAGGCCTTATCCGGTTTAAAACAAATTATATTTATGTTGAAAAAGAGGAACTGGAAAAACTTTACAAGCATTTCACATCATCGAAACAGCTTACTTCTTTCCAGTTAATGAGGGCAGCACTATCGGGTGAATACCAGGGTGCCGCTATTGCCCTCGACAATGAAGTGAAACAACTGATAAAGGAACTTAACGGGGTGAATGAAATGCCTTTACCCGGGGGACTCATCGCGCGGTTGCGGCCATACCAGCATCGCGGTTTTTCATGGATATACCGTAATGCACGTGTTGGTTTTGGATCGGTACTTGCCGATGATATGGGGCTTGGAAAAACCCTACAGGTAATTGCTACCATACTGAAATTTAAGGAAGAAGGTCACCTGGATAAGGAAAAAGCCCTGGTGGTAGCGCCTACCGGCTTGCTAACCAACTGGCTGGCCGAGATTCAAAAATTTGCCCCTACACTTCAGGCCCAAATATACCATGGTCCAAACCGGTGCCTTGAAAAAACGGATGCTTATGATGTGCTAATCACTTCATACGGGATTACCCGAAGTGATTCCGATATACTGAAAAAGAAGAAATGGTATATCATGATAATCGATGAAGCTCAAAATATTAAAAATACCAATACTGCGCAGACTAAAGCCGTAAAGTCTATAAAAGCAGAAAATTTCGTTGCTATGAGCGGTACCCCGGTAGAAAACAGGCTAAGTGAACTGTGGAGCATTATGGATTACAGCAACCGGGGCTTCCTGGGAAGTGCCAAGGAATTTGCCGGTACCTATGGCAATCCCATCGAGCAACTAAACGACGCGGAGGTGGCAGGTAAAC
>CAZKIR010000296.1:4750-5462 GCA_964552835.1 uncultured Bacteroidales bacterium | reverse complement strand
TAAAACACTTGGCATTTCTTCCATTCCTTGGTGGTTTTACTTGGGCATTCGTGAGAAATAAAGGCTATGCCGGGCCAGAAACAGATGCAATCACCGGGACTACCATAACCCTTAACCAATCTTCGCTTGATGAGCTCGAAGAAGAAATACCCCGGGGAAAGCTAGGAAACAAGATGGTTAGCCGTGTTATTTTCGGTAATAACTTGATCGGGGGGTGGGCACACGCGAGGGATTTATTATACGTATCCCAGCTTTTCAAAGCCTACAATTCCGAAAGCAAAGTATTTGAATCCCTACAATTGGCAGAAAATGCAGGGATAAATACCATGAATTTAATCAGCAACCAAATGCCCCTGATCAACCGTTATAAAAAAATGTTTGACAGTCAATTGCAAACGATGGTACAGGCAGGCGCAGTTCCAGGGATAAACCTGAAAAATATTCGTGAGGATATTGACAAATCCATTGATCTAGGTGTCGATTTTGTCCAGATTTGGGGGGTGGCAGCTGACACACTGGCCTACGAGGGCAAGTTAGATGTATTGCAAAAATGTGTTGACCACGCTAAAAGACAGGGCTATCCTACCGGGATAGGCGCCCACGATATCCATACTTTTTTAGCATGCGACGAAGCAGGAATTGAACCTGATTTCTATTTTAAAACCCTTCATCACGATAAATATCGCTCATCCCTACCGAAGAAAGACCGTGC
>CAZKIR010000296.1:0-4740 GCA_964552835.1 uncultured Bacteroidales bacterium | reverse complement strand
GTGCACCTTTTAAAATAGTGGGGGCAGAACCTGGGAATAACCCTCTTTATGACAACATGTGGTGCCTCTTCCCGGACAAAACCATCGAGTACATCCAAAACGCCACAAAACCTGTTTTTGGATATAAAGTACTTGCTGCCGGTGCAATCCCGCCAGAAGAGGGTTTTCAATACGCTTTTGATAACGGGGCTGATTTTATTTGCGTGGGCATGTTTGATTTTCAAATCGTGGAAAATGCCAAGCATACCATCCGCTGCATCAAGAAAGCAAAATACAGGAAACGGCCATGGTATGGATAAATAGTGGCTACAAGAATACCTTAATTTCGGTATTATACAATTTCTTTTACAATAAAAAATCATTTGTTTTGGCGACTTGAAAACCTTTTACGCTACTTTCAAAAACACTGGTTGCTCATGGGTACTAAACAGAAAAAAAGCAATACATCATGCATAAAAAATTAATTGGTAACATGAACAAGGTACTTGTATTGGTAACTTGTATGCTTTTCACGATGGCCGATACAATCCTTGCACAAGAAGAGGATAAGGAAAATTGGATAAACCTTTTCAACGGGAAAGATCTGGGCGGATGGGATATCAAGTTCTCCGGCTATCCCCTTAACACGAACTATAAGAATACCTTCCGGGTGGAAGATGGCGTACTTAAAGTAAATTATTCCCAATGGGATGAATTTGACGACACCTTTGGTCATTTGATATCAAAAAAGGCCTATTCTTATTATAAAATATTCGTGGAATATCGTTTCACGGGTAAACAATGCCCTGGCGCCCCCGAATGGGGCCGGAAAAACAATGGTATCTTGATCCATTCCCAACCGGCTAAAACCATGGGCAAAAATCAACCCTTCCCAGTTTCTTTAGAGGTACAATTATTGGGCGGATTCGGCGAAGAACAACGTCCCACGGCCAATATATGCACTCCTGGCACCCATATCCATATCAACGGGCAACTTGTTACAGAACACTGTACCTCCTCTTCATCAAAAACCTACAGGAATGATAATTGGATAACGGTAGAATTGATTGTAAAAGGCAATAAGGCGATACACCATATCGTGGAAGGAGATACCGTGCTTAGCTACATGAAACCTGTAGTCGGGGGAGTAGGCATGCCACAGGATTTTTACTTAAAGAATGGCACTCCATTAAAAGCAGGCCATATCGCTATCCAGGCAGAAAGTCATCCCACGGAATTTCGTACAATTTCTTTGTTAAAACTTGATAATGAATAAATGAAACACATGAAAATTCAAATACAAGGAAGTATAACCAAGATTATGCTATTGCTAACAGCGATAATTTGCAATTTTGCCCATGCCCAAAACCCGATTATTGAAAACATCGGTATGTCTGACCCTCATGCACGGGTATTTAACGACACCATTTATCTTTATACCGGGCATGATTCCCATCCCGGGGATACCACATGGGTGATGAAAGAATGGCGCGTATTCTCTTCAATTGATCTGGTAAACTGGAAATTGGAAGGTACTATTTCGCCAAAAGACAATTACATGGACGATAACAGCACCGATTGCTGGGCAGGCGATGCCGCGGCCCGTAACGGGATGTACTATTTTTATTTTTCTGATCGCAAAAGGGGGATTGGCGTCATGCGATCAAATTCCCCAACGGGCCCTTTCAAAGACCCGCTGGGAGAGCCGCTCGTTGCCCCCCTGCACGATCCCACCATTCTAATAGATGATGACAAGAATAGGACACCGTACATTGTTTACGGGGACAAAAGCGACTCGTATTACATCGCCCGGTTGAACGAAAATATGATTTCCCTGTCAGAAAAACCCAGGCCTGTAGAAATCAAAGGAGCGGAATGGGATAAAGCGCCTCACTGGATGGACAAGAATTATATTTTCAAATACCAGGACACGTATTATCTGAGCTGGGGCAGGGATTATGCAATATCAAAAGATGTATACGGTCCGTATCGTTCAGTTGGGGCAGTTGGCAGGGGGCATCACCTGAGTGAATATGCCCACGGGAGCTTTTTCTGGTGGAAAGGCCAGTTTTACCACATTTGGTGTTTCTACCTGGTAGATGGCTATAAATACCGTTCTTCTATCATAAGCTATTGTCATTTTGATGATAAAGGCCATATTGTAACCGATACACGGTTTCTTGATAAACATTTTTCCAACGGGGTAGGAAATTATAATACCTCGTGGCCAAAAATCGAGGCCGAATGGTATTATGAAATACCAGGTGGCATAGAAAAACAGGAAAACAAGGAAAAAGGGTTCCTGTTAACAGGAATTAAGAATGGTGACTGGGTGAGATTTGCCAATACCCGGTTTAATAAAGAACATGATGAAATGACAGCTCAATTGCGCTGCATCGAGGGAAAAGGAAGGATAGAAGTCCGGCTTGACAGTGTTTCCGGGGAGTTACTGGGGGAAGCAACCATTGAAGATGGAACGGGACCAGACGGGTTTCAAACGATAACAGTAAAAATTAAACCGACCATGGGACAACGGGATTTGTATGTCACATTCTCCGGTAACCAGGTTTTTTCCTTAGAAATGGACTTTATCCGGTTTATTGATTAGAATATAAAGGTACGTTTATGCAATTATTCAAAACAATGCAGCACACTTTACTTTTTGGGACGCTTGTTTTGGTATCATGCAGCTCACGAGGCCGCTTGAAAAACAGTACCTCATATTTCAAAAACAAGGACACGGTTTGTTTTATTGGAAATAGCATTATGCATGGGGGGCATTATTTCCAATTTTACAACCTTTATTACCTTACCCGTTTTCCTGGAAAAAATGTAGCATTTATGAATTGTGGACTTTCAGGAGATGTAGCTAAAAATGCTTATTACAACCGAAAAAATGAGGATGTTTTGGCCCGGAACCCTGATCATGCCATGCTTATGTTTGGCATGAATAATATAAAAAAAACTTGTATGGATGTAACAAAGCCCTCGGAAAAATTGCGGTTTTTATACGAAAATACGGTCGGGAAAATACCATAAAAACTATTGATATTTATTTTCTTATGGATTTTGTTAATCAAGAAATATTGAAAATTTCCCGATTGCCTAAGGCAAATTACAAATGGAATTCTATATGGCCAACCTTTGTCGCGGTAGTGAAATAGAACATAAGCTCAATAATTGAAAAAAAACTCAAGCGGCTCAGGACTAAAAATTATTCAATGCAAGTTAAGTTAAAAAAAGTTTATTACGTTACAAGATAAAAGACGTAAGTTATTTTAAAAAAGATATAGTAGTACTTAAGGTTAAACAGCCATATGTCAGCTTAATGCTATTAATTTCAACCCGCCATGAAAATACGCGGAATTTAGGCAATGCCTGCCCATGCCCCCTATTTTTTTCTTAACATCTCATCCCTCGTTACCCATCGCTCCCCTTCTCCAACACTCCCTACTTCTTACACCCTCACCCTCAATTCTACAAAATATCCTTCGCCAGGTTCACGGTTTTTTGGGTATGGTCGTTGTCGTAGTCAAAAAGCAGGTTGCCGTTGTTACTGTATAGTTTTATGTAGTTCAGATCGTACCAAACAAAAGCTTTTCCCACGCTTACGCCTGATAGCACGTCAATTTGCGCGTTACCACTGTTAAATTTCACGATCTTGAGTTTGGAATTATTGTTCACTTTCAAGTACGAGAAATTTACCGCCTTGCCATCGTCCGTGCGTACTTCCACGATGCCCTTGGCATTTTTGATAAACTCGATTTTACCGATGTTCTCGTAAATCATGGGGCTGTTTTTCCGGAACCCCGGGTTGTAACGGTTTAATGCTTCTTGTGCTACCCTTCCCGGCAAGGACATCCCGCTGTTGTCGATCAAGTTCAACACGGCAAAAAGGCCGGCGATGCTTTGGTCATACTGGTTGCCAACCAGCTTGTCGTTTTCTTCCTTTAAGGTGGACAAGGGGTCCATCTCGGCGTATTTCTCGTATTCTTTTGATTTCACGCGCAAGCCGGTAGTGGTGTACACCGAGCCTTTCAGGAACGCGTCCCCGTTGTTGTCCACGAAAAGGCCAAATTCTTCAAAATCTTCGCTCTCGGTATATAACCTTGTCCATTCCTTCGTGCCATCGCTTTTCACGTAGGCAACAAACATGAAATTGTTTTCCCGCTCCAGCTCGTCGGTGCCACCTTTCACCGACCAGATTAGATGCCCGTCGGGGTTGAACTTGGCGATAAAGACATCGGGGTTGCCTGTAGCGGAAAGGGTTTTTCCGCCAAAACGGATGTCTGTTTCATAGCTTCCGGCAATGTATGGCTGCTGGTTCCCGTCGAGCGCGATATGGAAGCCCACGTCACTGCCATCGCCACCGTAAGTTTTTACCCATTGAGGTTGGTTAAACCGGTCGAACTTGGCCACGAACACGTCGTTTGACTTGTTTTTGCTTTGATAGGAGATGGCCCCGAGCGACAGTTTCTCACCAAAATATCCTACCATGTATGCATTGCCCAGGTCATCGTACACGATATCGTTATGCCCGCTGCCACCGTGGCTTGCGCCAGCAGTAATCATCTTGTTCCACAAGTATTTGCCCCGCAAGGTTTGGTTTTGCTTGTTGTTCAGTTCAATGATCTCGGCCTTTTCTTCGGCGTACTTGGGTATGGTTTTCCCGATAGGGGCGTTGATAAAGGTCGGGTCGCATACCACGTATTTTTTTCCCTTGTAGGTCACTGACATCCAGAATACCTCTTGATCAAGCTT
>CAZKIR010000295.1:0-5498 GCA_964552835.1 uncultured Bacteroidales bacterium | reverse complement strand
GGGTTTGCTTGGCCAAAAAATCTAGGTTCACGTCTTCTGATATTTTGATGGGTTTCACGTGCACTTTAAAAATTTCTTTCCTTTCAACCAGGTCTGGTAATTCCACGTGAATTTGCCGATCAAAACGGCCTGCCCGTAACAAGGCCTTGTCCAGCATATCCGCCCGGTTGGTGGCAGCCATGATGATGACCCCGACATTCGTGCCGAAACCGTCCATCTCTGTGAGCAACGCGTTCAAGGTGTTTTCCCTTTCATCGTTCGCGCCCATGTTAGGGTTTTTTCCGCGTGCCCGGCCTATGGCATCAATTTCATCAATGAACACTATGCAAGGGGCTTTTTCTTTAGCTTGCTTGAACAAGTCGCGTACCCTTGAAGCGCCCACGCCCACGAACATCTCAACAAAATCAGAACCCGACATCGAGAAGAAGGGCACGTTTGCTTCCCCGGCCACGGCTTTTGCCAACAAGGTTTTGCCCGTTCCCGGAGGGCCTACCAACAAGGCCCCTTTCGGGATTTTCCCGCCAAGGGTGGTATATTTCTCGGGGCTTTTCAAAAAATCCACGATTTCCATCACTTCTACCTTGGCTTCTTCCAGCCCGGCCACGTCTTTAAAATCGGTTTTCACGTTGGATTCTTTATCAAAAAGCTTTGCTTTAGACTTGCCCACGCTGAAAATGTTTCCCGGCCCGCCGCCGCCGGTGCCCCCGCTCATCCTTCTGAAAATAAATAGCCAAATGGCGATAATTATCACGAAAGGCAGGATCCATCCAATGATGTCTTCGAAATAGTTTGTCCTTTTCTCGATACCGTAATGGATTTTTTCATCTTCATCAAAATTTTTCTGGGCTTCTTCGAGCCTGGAGTCAAAAATTTCTAACGAACCGATACGAAAATAGTAATGGGGGCCCGTGCGCGACACGTTCCCGAAACTCTTGTTGAACAATTCCTGGTAATTTTGCTTGTCCAAGGCATTTTCCTTAAGGTATACTTCGGCCAACTCGTTGTTTACCACCTCGATTTTTCTCACGTCATGGGCCTTCAGCATTTCTTCTTTAAAGCGTTGCCAGGTAATTTCTTTGGCACTGTTTCCGGAACCTAAAAATTGGATCGCGATAAAGCCGATGGCGATCAAGGCATAAATCCAATAGATATTAAATTTTGGCTTGTTATTCTGGTCCCCGTTTTCATTCCTTCCTTGTTGATTTTGATCGGGACGCCCCTGGTTTTGGCCTGTTTGTCTCTTGTTGTTATTATTGTTTTTATCCTGTCCGTTCATAATTGTTATAAGGTTGCTTTAAGGTCTTCAATCTTTTGAATTTTACCGTCTGCCCATAAATCTTCCAGATTATAGAACTCCCGGTAAGGTTTTTGAAATATATGCACCACGATGTCCGAAAAATCTAACAATACCCAGTGGGAGTTGCCAGTCCCTTCCTTGTGCCAGGCTGTTTGATCCAGGTCCTCTTTCACTTTTTTTTCTACCGAATCGGCAATGGCTTTGACTTGTGTATTTGATTCACCGTGGCAAATAATAAAATAATTGCAAAAAGCGTGTTCGGAACCTGTTAAATTGATTTCAATAACTTCTTTTCCTTTTTTTCGAAAAACGCCTTCAATAATAGAATCATACAGTTTTTTTGTCTCCAAATTAAACTTCCTCCTTATAAATTATTAAATTCGTGCACAAAGGTAAATAATTTTAACGTTTTGATTAAATGAATTTTATTAAAACAACTTGGTTTATTAATTATTGCCCCAAGTTATACCTTTTATCCTGTTTTTATGGTTAAAAAGGAGTTAAAACTTACTATATTTTATAATGCATAAAGACAAAACAATCGGGCACAAGCTCATCCGTTTAAAAGAAATAGATAGCACCAATAATTATGCCATGATGTGCTTATCTGGCGATAAGGGCAAGGAAGGTGTTGTTATACAAACTCTTTCGCAAACTAAAGGCCGGGGCCACCAGTTGTCAAGCTGGCAGTCGGCAAAAGGCAAAAACCTTTTGTTTAGCATTATCTTGCAGCCGGATTTCGTTAAGGCCGCGTGCCAGTTTTCATTGTCAATGGCTATCTCGCTTGGCATTATTGATTTTTTATCCTTGCACGGGATAAAGGCCCAAGTAAAATGGCCCAACGACATATACCACCGCGATAAGAAACTCGCGGGCATCCTGATCGAGAACACGATCATGGGCAATCATTTGGCCAAGAGCATCGTGGGCATCGGGCTAAACGTGAACCAGGTAGCTTTCGCTGCCAGCTTGCCAAACCCTGTTTCCATGCGATTGATTACAGGCTTTGAGTTTTCGCTTGATAAAAGCCTTGAGGAGCTTTTACAAAAACTTGATAAACGGTACTTGCAACTGAAAAGTGAAGATAAAAAAATTTGTCACGAATACGTGGAAAAATTATACCTGGTACACGAGAAAAAGCAATTTTCTTCGGCCCGGGGCACGTTTACCGGAAAAATTGAAGGAGTTGGCGAATTTGGCCGTTTGATGGTGAACGTGGAAGGCTCGGGTATACAGTATTTCGATTTTAAAGAAATACGTTACACGTGATTAAACGGCATCAAATAATTCATCCAAGCGGTCCACGATCATGTCCATACCTTGTTTCAGGGGCTTTTGGGCCATCATTTTTATCATCGCGGGCACTTCTGCTTTCAAGCTAAGTTTTATCTTGGTATCGTTCTCGGCCACTTCTTTTAACTGGATCCAAAAAGTAAAGCTTGAATTTTTTAAACCTTCTCCCTCGATCTTGATCATTTTCGTGGGTTCTTTTTCCACGATTTCCATTTGTACGCTTCCTACCCCGGTTACATTAAAACTGCAGGTATTTTCGGTAGCTTCCCAATTGTTTACTTTATCAATGGGGATTACCTCGTTAAAATTGTTAAAATCAGATAAGAAGTCATATATTTTTTTTTCGGGCTTATGGGCCGTCCCAATTTTGCTTTCAATTTTTAACATGTGGTTAATTTTTTATTTTCCCCAGTTTTCCGGGTCTTCCCGCCAATTTTTCAAGGTATTTAAATCCTCGTTTCGAACATAACCTGATTCAGCGGCGATTTTTATCATTGAATCATAATTATCCAGGGTCAAAAACGGGCAATCTGCTTGTTTAAAGTTTTCCATTGCCTGTTTAAAACCATAGCTGAATATGGCCACGAGGCCCATCACTTCGCCACCGGCCTGGCGCACGGCTTCGATAGCATTCAGGCTGCTGCGCCCGGTGGAAATGAGGTCTTCTACCACTACCACTTTTTGGCCATTTTCAAGTTTCCCCTCGATTAAATTTTCAAGCCCGTGGCCTTTTTTTGATGAACGGATGTAAATAAAGGGCAGCCCCATTTTTTCAGCTACCAATGCGCCATGGGCAATGGCCCCGGTGGCCACCCCGGCAATTACTTCAACACCTGGATAGCTTGCCTGGATTTTCTCGACAAAACGGTCGCGGATAGCCTCGCGGACCTCCGGGAAAGACAGGGTTTTTCGATTGTCACAATAGATTGGTGATAACCAGCCCGAAGACCAGGTAAAAGGATTTGCAGGTTCTAATTTTATTGCTTTAATTTGTAGCAAGAATTCAGAAATATTTTTCTTTGATTGTACCATGGGGCAAATGTATAAAGTTTTTTTTAACAACCGGACTGTATTTTTGGCAGACAAGTATAAAACAAATTTTTATAAATTTGATGGTTTATTCTACAAATATCAGAATAAACCGGAATTGAAAAAATTCTGGGATTTCTTTGAAATTATTTCCGGGATTAATCAATTATTTATTGTCCATCCGGATGTTGAATCCTTAAAAAAGGAATTTTTTGGCTTTTTTCATTTCTTGCAAGCTGCCGGTGGCCTCGTGTTCAATAGCAAGGGCCAATTATTGATTATCAGGAGGTTTGGCAAATGGGACTTGCCCAAGGGAAAAGTTGAGCCCGGTGAAAAAATTGAGGATACCGCCATCAGGGAAGTCGAGGAAGAATGTGGCCTCACGGGATTGACCATTACCAGGAAGTTGCCGCCTACTTATCATACCTATAGCCTGAACAACGAGCAAATGATGAAAGAAACCCACTGGTTTGAAATGCGTTACGAGGGAAATGAACGTCTTGTCCCCCAGCTAGAGGAAGACATCACGGAAGTGAAATGGGCAGGAAAGAACGAAATCGGTTTCGTGTTTGAAAACACCTATAAATCTATTATCGACGTGTTGGCTGACGGGGGTATTTCCAGGCCTTGACTATTTTTTTTGCTTTCCTTATTGAATGACCCCCCTTTTCTTGAGAATCCGGAATAGTTTTAATTTTATGTCTTCGGTGGGGGGCGGGGCAGGCGACAATATCATTTTGCCGTCGGGGCCGATCAGGTAATAGGTAGGGAACGAGGAAATATTATATTGTTTCAGGATGTCTGGTTGCCGGCCAAAATGTAAAAATTTCCAGTTATATTTTTTCCGTTCCTTGTAAAAGAGGGTATTTTCAAAAGGCTCGTCGACGGAGATAGTAACTACTTGCAAATATTTTTCATGTTTTTCTTGCAGTTCTTTCAAGATTTCAAATTCCTGCATGCACGTGAAACTTTCCACGGAACAAAAATTAAGGTAAACAAACTTTCCTTGAAAATCATCAAGTGTAACCAATTGCTGGTGTTCGTCCAGTAACTGGAAATCAGGGGCATGGAAACCGGGCAGTAACTGGGTGATTTTTTCCCGGATGTTTTGGGCTATGTACCTGCTCTCTGGGTTGACAGAATGAAAGTACAAGGAGTCGATGATCGCCACTAAGGATTCCCTGGGGTAGCGGTGGGCATAAAAATTATCGTGTAGCTCGTTCAGGATAATTAACTCTATGATTTTATCATTTTTCAAGTAAGAAGCTTTCGAGAGGGTATTTACCAACTTGCTGTACTGGTGGTTTGCCATGATCCGGGAAAGGCTGTCGTTCACGGCCACGTTCTTGGTAAAAAAATGAAAATAGTTGTTAAATACCTCGTCAAATAGTTCCATGTAGGCCGGGTTATGGTAAAGCACCCTGTAGCCCTGAAAATAATCCCGGGCAATTTTTTCTGGCTTATCATAATACACGTTGAGTTCGATGTGCCCGTACCGGTATTTTCGGTATTGATTAAAATAAGGGTGGTCTGTTTTTTGAAACTCGTTTTCGAAATCACGAATTAGTGAATCTACAAGGGATTGCTCCCGGTCCATGTAAGTTGCTTTCACGATTTGATTGAGCCGTAGGTTGAACTCGTTATCAAATACATTTATCAGGTAATTTAATTCTTCCTGGTAATTTTCCGGGGCCTTTTTACCCGTGCGGCTAACCCCCAGGTGCATTGGTTGGGGCTTGAAATAGGGGTTTAGCTTGTCCCTGGTGCTCTTGGGTTGCTTGGGCGGGAAAACAACCCGATAATGGGCACCGGGCTCGGCGTAAAAAAAGCCTTCCAGCACCTCGAGAGGGATAAAAAGCTTGCTTATTTCGTCGAGGGC
>CAZKIR010000294.1:0-5539 GCA_964552835.1 uncultured Bacteroidales bacterium | reverse complement strand
GAAAAGCGGCCCCGATACTGTTTTCAGTAATACCACTAATATCAAATTTCAAGTAAACTCTTCTGTTTTTATTGTTTAGTGTATCTTTACCGCATTCTAAATCATTTACACCATCATGATTTTCATCTGGCGTATCTTTTCCAACCCACGTATCACCTGACACACCAATTTCAATTTGTGATTGGGTATATCCAGCCGTCAGCGTAAAAAAGAAGATTAAAAAATTTAAGTGAAGTACTAGTAATAGTTTTTTAGTTATTTTGTTCATGATTGTACTATTTATTTAATCTATAATATTTCACTTTGTATCCTTTCAAACCATAAAAAAGGATATAGGCATAACAAAAAAAAGGGACGATATAAGATAGATGGAGTCCCATGGAGTCTGCCACTAAGCCTTGGATAGGAGGGATCAGCGCTGCACCTAAAATCCCCATAATTAAAACAGAAGAAGCTTGGCTTGTGTATTCTCCTAAATCTTTAATAGCCAATGTAAAAATATTTGACCACATGATTGAATTAAACAAACCAATACTAATGATTGCCCACATCGCTATTATTCCATTCGTAACCAAGGCTAAAACAAGGATCAGCATAATAATTCCAGCGAATAAGCCTAATATTTTGGCGGGCTGATATTTGCCAAGAATAAACGCCAGTAGGTTTAACAAAACTAAAACCAGCCAGGTTAGGGAAGTTGTTAAATCCATTAGTGAGTAAGTAATAGTAAAGGAAGAAATTATAACACCCGCGAACGCGAGGTTTCTAAGTAGTATGTTTTTTAACTTGGACAATGCAATGGCGCCAAAAAATCGGCCAATCATTAACCCACCCCAGTAAAAAGAAAGAAATTGACTTGCCTCTGATTCTGTTAGCCCGGCGATATTTTCCAGGTTTAAAAAGCGGATTAACGTACTCCCAATAGTGACTTCCCCCCCTACATACATGAATATGCCAATGGCCCCGAGAACAAGATGTGGATATTTTATCGCACCAATTCCTTTAATGATATTATTACCTCGTGTAATTACGGGTAAATCTGCAAAAAGGAAAACCACCGCAACTAAAACAAGAATGAGTGAGAAAACTAGATAAGGTAGTTGAACTGATTTTACTTCAATATCCAGTATGCTCCCAGAACTAGAAAAAATAAAATATGCCCCGATGGCTGGGGCTATTGTCGTTCCAAATGAATTAACGGCCTGGGTAAGGTTTAACCGTCCGGCAGCATTTTCTGGTTTTCCCAAAAGGGCTACATAGGGGTTTGCTGCTATTTGTAAAAGGGTCATACCGGCGCCCATGATAAAAAGTGCCGAAAGGAAAAACCCATACATCTTAAATTCGGCGGCCGGATAAAACAGGGCACACCCAAGGGCCATAATGAGCAACCCAAAAATAATCCCTTTTTTATATCCTATTTTGCTAATTAAATCGCCGCGTGAAAGGGAGGAAAAAAAATAAATAGCTGAAATAGTAAAATAGGCACCGAAAAAGCAAAATTGAATGAGCATTGACTGGAAGTGAGAAAGTTGGAATACATTTTGAAGGTGCGGGATCAATATATCATTCATGCATGTTAGAAATCCCCAGGTAAAAAATAGCAAGGTGAGAAATACAAGTGGCACAATATTATTTTCAGGATTTTTCATCATGTTCGTTATAGTTTTTATAGTTCTTTTTTTCGTCTCAAAAATCCATTCTAAACTCTTCAGTTGATTCAAGTTCCGGGCTTCCACCCTTGTTTCCGCTTCCCGAAGCGATATAAATCTTGTTTTTGTATACGATTGCCTGGGTCCCATGTCTGCCAATATTTAATGATGAAAAGTTACTCCATTGGTGACTGGTTGGATGAAAAACTTCTACTTCGTTATGGGCTAGTTTTGAATTTTCGCTTTCTCCCCCTATCAGGACTATTTTGTTGTTCCATATAACAGTAGATGCACCTGCACGAGGTGTTGGAAAACACGTTTCAAGAGTTTCCCATTGGTCAGTTTCTATGGTATAAACATCAATTTCTGGTATCGTGGAGGCAAAAACCTGTCCGTTTTTTTTGGAAGTAATCCTACCGCCAATAGCATATATTTTTCCATTTAAAGCAACGCAATGAAAGTGATCCCTTTCATGTGGCGATCTTGATAATTTTTTCCATTTTTTTTCTTGTAAATCATAAACATCCATTCGATTCGTGTAACCCCCTAAATGGCCATTAATAATACCTCCGCTTAAATATACTTTAGTATTGACCTGCGCTGCTCCAGCGGCACCTCTTCTAACTTGTTCAGGGATTACATCATCTTTTTTCCACTTGTTTTCACGTGGAGAGTAAACATATATGTGATCTACAGGCCGTTCTTCCGGAAAATCTCCTGTCATGGCCCCGATCACATAAATTTCATCATGATATTGAATGGCTTGAAAATGATGTAATTCAACTGGTGGCGCCGCACCTTTCGTCCATGTTTTGGTTTCGGGATCGAAAATGCTAACAGGTTTTATTCCTCTTCCCCCCAGCAAATAAAATAGTCCGTTTACCTCAATAAAGGCGTTTTCGTGACGGGGCTCCGGCTTTCCCTTGGTATTTAAACTTATCCAGTGGCCCGGCCGGCATTTTTTTTTCTTATTAAAATCATAAATAAATATTCCCCTGCCAACACCCGGGGGGTCAGTAACTTTAGCTACTTGAAACGCCATGTATTTTCCATTATCACTAATTACAGGGTTAGAGGATTTGTACCCTTCCTGGTTGTAGAAATAAGTTATTCTTTCGTAATCGCCTGTTTGGTCAAGCGCGAGTTTCCAGATATCAATATGATGGACACCTTTATTCACATGTTTGTCGCATTCTACTAAAGTATATTTTCCATCGGGAAAAATGCCCTCGGGTTCGTCATAATCCCGGGGGTTATTAGAGTAATTCACTATGTCCCCTGTTTTCAAATTCAACCCCATAACCTCTGATTTGCTTATATCATAAGACGTAAAAATAAGAATGCTATCGCCTGGGGGCATAAAGTTTTGTGTTTCGATGCCACGATGAGCCCCTCTATCACCGGCAGGAAATATTCTTTCTTTGTTCGTTAGCTCAGGAATGCCATTGATATATTCAATATCGGCAATATATATTTCGTCTTCGCCTTTTTTTAGACGTTCGGGATATTGCCTGTATTCTTGTGTCCAGGCGATTTTCATTTGATAACGTGATACTGCAGGGCCTTCTGAACATTTTTCACCTAATTTCACGGGCTTTTTTGTTAAGCTTTTATCTAATACCCATAATTCTGGGTAAGTTACCCTGTTCGCGAAAGCGTTTTCGGCATCAAACTGCATACAACCAGATAATAAGATATCTCCATTGGCAAGGTATAATGCACGTGTAAACCCACCATGATAAAAATGATGAGTAAGGGGGATGATTTTTTTTGAATTGAAATCATATTCGTATACATCGCCATAGGTTTTTTCCAAGAACAACAATTTGTTTTTTCCAGGGTGCCAATCCGCTCGTTGCCCGAAAGTTGTTAGCTGTTGTATATAGGTAGGCAATTCTAGATCGAAATTTTTTAATGAATTATCCTGGCCTTCTAGAATATTTGCTATACAAATAAAAAGAAAGCCAAGAATGATTTTTCTTGGAAGGATTGCCAAACAATGGTTATTAAACAAATTCATAACAGATTATTTTAGTTTTGAAAAATAGTAATCGAGATATGCCAGCACGAAAACTAACGGAGCGTTCCAGTTAATGCAAACTTCATTGGAGGCATAGCTTTCCTGGCTATCAATAAAAGCTTTAGCAGGAAAAGTATCTGGATAGGATATTCCTAAGCTTTTCATCCATCCTTTATCTTGCATAGAAGAATTGGGGCCGCCGGCTATAAATCCGGGATAAGGTTCATCAATTCCGTCAGCGATAAATAGCCTGTGGTGTAGGTTTTTAACAGGTTTTGATCCATACCCGCTAACAAAACTGTAAGCTGTCGCATTTTTGCCAAAAAAATAATCAGTTAATTCAACCGCGTAGTCAAGGTATTTTTTTTCACCCGATTCTTCAAATGCATAAATAAAAACAATCGCGGCATTTCCTATATCACTATTTGAACCCCAGGCAAAACGATTAATTGGTACGCGATACGGGTTTTTTTCTATCCTCTCGGCTAATTTATTAGCTAACTTTATTAACCCTTCCTGCAATAAAGAATAATTATCATCCGGTAAAGTATTTGAAGACAGTAAAGAATAATAACCTAAATTATCCACGTAATTACGCCAGCTTTCTTCATATCGAAATTTGATATTACCTATTTTATCTTTTATGTTAAAGAAAAACTTTTCTTGCTTGGTTGTACAATATAATTCTGCATTGGCCCAAAAAAATTCTTCTTTTAAAATGGTATCCTTGTATTCACCTGTAAAAATATCATCAGGATTATTAAAGTATTTGGCAGGGTTACTTTTGGCCCATTTAAAAGCATTTTTAGAGGCCGAAAGACAATTCATGGCAAACCCTGGATCAACAGGCTTGTATATTCTCGCTGCCTGGGCCATTGTTGCAGAAAAATCAAGGCTTGCAGCAGTAGATTTTCCGATGATGTATCTTTTTGATGAACAATTGGCGGGCATCAAGTAAGCATCATGCTCACGCGGGGTTAGCTTATGGAATACCCCCCCGTCATTATCTTGCATTGTTAACATCCATTTAAGTTCATATCGTAATTCATCCAGTAAATCATTTATGCCATTTCCACTTTCAGGAATATTCAAGCTATTATCAGTAAAAAGTTTTGGTATTTTTTCATGAAGGGCCAACAATGTGCTAACAGTTATTGATGCATTCACTATATATTTTCCATAATCCCCCGCGTCATACCACCCTCCCGGCGAACTTCTAAACCCATCCGTGTATCCTGAAGATGGGTGATAGTAGCACGTATCATCCGGGTGTCCCTTTTCACGTGTGAATTTTCCAAGGAACTCTTCGTCCATGCACATTGAAGCACGCTGAAAATAATAGGATCGTGTTGCATCGGTGGCCACGTCTTTATAAAGGCCATTTTTTATTTCGAAAGCATGGGAATTGCCCTTGTCAGAAATAGCAATGTAATATTTGCCAGGCTTATTTATACTAGTAAATTCTCCGGTTTTTATTTGTTCTCCGGATTTTCCCCAATACCCTTTATTTTTTAATTTTCCCTGGTATATAGCCTTGTTTTCATGATTAACAATAATAAATGAGCCTGAAACCGAGTTTGCCACGCAAAACACTTTTTTCCCTGATGGGAAATATCCCAGTTGATTGATTTTGATATCCCTGGATATGTTTTCTTTTAAGGGTTGATTTATAGATTGACAATCGCTAAAACAACATGGGAAAAGGCTTATTTGTAATGCAATAAGTAGTATATGTCTCATTAAAATATAGTTTTAGTGATGAGTTTTATCTTTTAGTTTTAAAATTTCTTGCTGGTTTCGTTTGAAATTAGTTTTCTTTTACTTGTAATTTTTTTCCTAATAGGTGTTCGCTTACCGTGCCTGGTGAGCA
>CAZKIR010000293.1:2939-5542 GCA_964552835.1 uncultured Bacteroidales bacterium | reverse complement strand
AGAAGTCACCACTGCTTTGGAGACGGGTTCCGCCCGGAAGAGCTGAAAATCCGTACTCATCGGTTGCGCCTGTGTTGGGGTCTTTCCATCTTGGGTGATCATCAGGTTCCATAAGGATGCTTTTTAACCTGCCACCGGCTATTGTGCTCTGAGTCCCAATTCCATTTGGGTCAGCATCTGGATCAATGTACTTTATTAGCTGCGTCCACTCTTCATCGGTAGGTACACGCCAACCCTGGGGGCAGAGTTTACCAGTTTCAACAGTGTACCAGTTGTAAAGTGCACCATACACATTGTAGGTTGTATCATTGTTGAACCAGCAGTATGCACCTGTGCTAAATCCAGACCACTCGGCATTATCAACAATATTGGTTATCTCTGTGCCATCATTATACCTGGTGGTACGGAGGTTCTCAACCATCCACTCCTGATTACCAATTATAACTGTAGTGTAAACGTTTCCATCTTCATCCAGAACGTCTTTTTCTTCTTCTTCTTCTTCTTCTTCCTCGTTTGTTCCTTCATCAAGAGTAGTGAACGGCAGGGCACTACCATATCCCGTACCGGCACTATTAGTGGCGTAAGCCCTGGCGTAGTATGTTGTGTTGGGTTCCAGACCTGAAATGCTACTTGTAAAACTCCCGATACCAGTTCCATTTTGGGTTTTGGAGTCGCTAATAGTAGGACTTTCGTTTGTACCCCAACATACTCCTCTTGCGATTACGTTTGATCCCCCATCATCGATAATAACTCCACCTGATATGGCTGTTGTTTTGGTAATGGCTGTTACCTCTTTGGTTAACAGCACCGGAACGACTTCTTGTTTGTCTTTTTTACAACTACTAAAAAGCATCATCATTAAGCCCATCAGGGCGAATGCATAGTAAAAGAATTTCTTTGTTGTTTTCATAGTCTAATGTTTTTAATTACAAAAAAATGTTATTATGTCCATCTAAGTTTTTCAGTAATATATTTTTGTACCCGGATCGATTGTAGAATACACCAACAGGTTTTCAGCATCAATACGGTATCCCTTTGGGATATTCCTTGCCTTTAACACTACACTGTGTGTTCCTTCGGGCAAATCATATTTCCAGGCCACATCGTGCCTGCGTGTTCTGAACTCAGTAGGCATCTTCACGGTTTCGGACAACTGGCCGTTTATGTACACATCAACTTCAAGTACCTTATCGGCAAGTTGAGACTCCTGGCGTGCAGTGCCTGAAACAACGAATCCGCAACCCGAAAATTCAAATGCGTATTCCGGTTTTTCTTTCGAAACGGATACATATAATTTTTCGGTTGATTTGGGATAAATCCCTTCAAAACTTATTTCCAATGGAACTGTTTGCACTGGCTGGTACTTTATTCCCACCGACTCATTGTCCTCGTTACCGCCGTTTCTTTTTATCATCTCAACAGCATGCTTATAACCAACTTCATACACCCTGTTCAACGACATATTCGTGTAACTAAAATCCATATCCTCTACCTTGTCAATGCCCTGTTTCCAATAATCGGGGATTTTACTGTAGCCTGTCATCGTTGCCAAAATTCCTGCTGCATTGGCAGGGTTACAATCCGAATCGTAGCCGCAGCGCGTGCTGATATCTACAGTGGCCCCAAAATCGCCTTTGCCGTAAAGCAAGCCAATAACGATATAGGCGGCATTTATTTTAGCATCGATATTTGATGAACGAAAAACACATGTTGGGCACCCCTTGTCAAAAGTCCAGTTTTTCTGTGCCTCGAACCATGCATATTTCCAATCGTTGGGGTTTTGCTTGTACGATTTAATTACATCGGCTATACATTTATAAAAGCCGCTTTCGGCAGGTATGGTTTTCAGTGCCTCGGTAACTACAAATTCAATGTCGTTGTGAATAAAAGCCAGGGCATACATTGCTGCCACGTATACACCACCATAAACGCCATCGCCATAATTCATGATATGGCCAATGCGCCATGCAATATCATTGGTTGACTGGACCATTCCGGGTGCCATAAGACCGATAAAATCGGCTTCAATCTGAAAATCAATATCATCGGCATGCGGATTATTTTTCCAGTACCCGGAGGCAGGGGGCATAATCCCGTTCAGAATGTTGTAACGCGCTGCCTGGTTGGCATGCCAAAGCCTGTAGTCGGCATGGGCAAAAGCCAGGGCATGCAGCGAATCGGGAGCATCAAGTCCATGTTTTTCAAATACTTCCACAAAAGTGAGATCCATGTAAATATCATCATACAACCCGGGTACTTTTTCGTACCACCAAAGCATTTGATGCTCATCCCATGGAATGTGCACATGGTCGCCAATCATGGTTCCGTTGAATTTAAACTCGGTAGGTCCGCCATAGGTACAACCAATTACCTGGCCTGCCCATCCGCCTTTTATTTTGTCCATTAACACCGATTTTTCGATGGTAATTATTTCACCCTCCTTATAGACGGGAATACTACTTTGTTTATCCGGACTGCACGAGATAATTGCCAACAGCACACATAGCTGCACCAATAAAAGGGGTTTTCTTACTATATGGGCCATGATGTTCTGACTTTTTGGACAGCCATCATTTTTTATTAAATACCGTTTCATATTCAAT
>CAZKIR010000293.1:0-2929 GCA_964552835.1 uncultured Bacteroidales bacterium | reverse complement strand
TTAAAATGTTTAATCTCGGACTTACGGAATAATCTCAACAATAATCCTTTGATACCCTTTAAGCATGGGGCTTCCATTGTCGCTTACCTCCAGAATGATATGCACTGTTTCCGTTTTGCTTACTTTTGGCGCTGTAAATGATACTTTATCCGAATTCACATCTTTTATTTCTACTATGCCATCATAACTGCCGGCATCTGTATATTGCCACCAGTTAAATTTTAAAGTATCTCCATCGGGATCTGTGGTTTTCCCGGCATCAATGACTATTTTCTTTCCGCCCTTCACCTGGATATCCTTGTTTACATTAACCCTGACAATGGGGGGATGGTTTGCATTTTCGTAACTTTCAACACACCAATCCATTCTGGCCTTAAAATCGTTGTTCGTATCATCGATCCACCGGCGAAGCGATTTTTTAATGTCCCCATCATCTTTGGCATCGGTATACACATTCTCAAACTGGTCAAATTTTGTGAATCTTCCGCCCCAGCCTCCGTAAGTTGGATCCTCGTGATTGCGCAGCCCATTGGCTATGGAATACAAAAAAGCAGGTGAATCCCCTTCGCTGATGTAATCTTGAGGATAGAGCGCTCCAAGCGGACCATGATTGTTAAGCACATTTTGAGCAATAAAATCCTTTGTGTCCGGTTGGCTGTTGTAATTCCAGGTACCTGCAAAAGAGCCACAATACAGCATGGTAACTTCCGGATGGTTTTGTTCGATATAATTACCTGCTCCATCCTGATACCAGATATTATACATCACAACTTTCGAGAGTGCCCTTTTGCAATCATCGGGGTATTCGTTTTTCAGCTTGTAGAAAGCACGGGCAGCGGTATTGCCGCCCCCCCAGGCTTGAATATGAACAGGCGCCGGATTTTCTTCGAGCAGAACTTCAACTATCTTATCCGAACCGGGGGTATCTTTCCAGTTTTCAGGAGTATAGGTGATTTCAGCACCAGGTATCAGTCCCCATCTTTTATCAATCAGGCCTCGAAGGTGGTCGTGCTCTTCATCTCCAACATAGCTAATCTCCTGTAATTGCTTTGGGCTTGGATAATCGGGGTTATGCTTTTTTAGGTTCGGGTATATTTCGCCATAAGCAGCAAGCTGTTTTTCGTACCAGTCCTTATTACTATGCCCATCGCGTTGAAATATTGAATTGGTTTCAATAATCGCGCATACTTCCACATCGCAACTATACAATAAAAACCGGATCATGGAGCTATGGTCATCGATTTCACCATCGGTCATTACAATAACACGGGGTTTAGAATTTTGATCAGATGCTACTGTAAACCCTATAGAAAAAAGTACTAAAAGATTTATTGCAAAAATTTTTTTCATAATTTTCAAATATTAATTAATATACAGAACTTAGAAATCATGGTATTTATATTCAGTAGTTTTTCCTACCTTAATATACCTGCGGCTGATTACCGGCGAATCGTTTTGAACAATAAATTCAGCAACAATTGTATAGCCACCAACTTGCTGTGGTAATTCAATTGAGACAGGTATATAAGCCCGTTGATAAGGATCAAGTTTGACAGGCAACCTTTTTTGTTCAACCACATCACCACTATCATTGAAAAGTTTGATGTTTACATCACCTGTTTTCGTAAAATTATGGTCGTTCACGCCAACCAGGTTAAATGCCAATTGTTCACCGGGCACATGAGGCTCAAGCTCTTTGGTATAGCGTTCGTCTGTAAGGTTAATAAATACCCCTGCAGGAGCAAAGGCATGCCGGAACCATTCCATGGTTGGCGATGGAGTGAGGTCTTTAATATTATCAATAAACCAATCGCCGGTATAACCGTAGTTGTTGGTCAGGTAACAAAAGGCCAATACACCAGCCAGTGATGTCTGGCTGCGGAGCCATTCGGTTTCAAGCTGCAACCAGTAAGCCTGTAACTCCCGGTTTTGTTCAGGTGTTGAGTTTTTCCCAAGATAATAATCATAAATCTCCACGGTGAGTTTACTGGGGATACCATTGCGCCATAACCAAATCCATCCATATTCGTTCACGAGTTGTGCCGGACTTTCTTCATATGTTCTTTGCAAATTACCAGGTTTAAAATCGAGTTTTCCCAAGGGATAAAAATCTTTATTGGCACCTGGCTGTAATTCCCTGATTCGTCCCTGGTAGGGATGTGGTTCGTCCATTTCATCCTGGGCCATCAGTCCCCCTGACATATAACCGGCATCCCAAATTCTTGTAGGATCAAGTTTCTTCAGGTCAGGAATGAGTGTATTTCCTATAAAATCATCCCAGTTTTCATTAATTGCATCCCAAATGGCAATGCTCGGGTGATTCCCATCAGTCCATACCCAATCGGTATATTCTTCACGTATTTGTTCATCCCAACCGTGATTCTGCCAGTACATCCACTCGTTCTGAAACAGCAGTCCATGTTCATCGGCAAGGTCATACCAAAAATCGGGTACCAGTCCTACACAGACGCGCATCATGTTCCAGTTAAGTTCTTTAGGGTAGTCTATCAGGAATTTTTTCACCCATTCCCTGTCCCATGCCAGGTTTCCACAGTCGGGATCCTCAAAAAAGCGGTGCAAGGTAACATTGGTTCCTCTCATAATAATTTTTTCGCCATTTAAATAGAAGAACTTTCCTTTTCGGGTGAAGTCGCGCATACCAAATTGCTCAGTCACAGCATCAGAAACTTTATTATTAACTTCTACATTTGCAGTAATAGCATATAAGAAAGGGTTATCCAATGACCATTTTGTAAATTCAGGCAGTTGTATATCCATTTCTATTTCGGTTAGATTGTCGCGCCTGGAAGAAAAATCATTGCTGCGTTCAGCGATTACTTTCCCGGTTATTTTTTCAGCAATCAAAAATTTTACAGTTACCTTAAATCCGCAGATAAATTATTTGTTACAAAAAAAGACATTTTTTAAG
>CAZKIR010000292.1:3983-5554 GCA_964552835.1 uncultured Bacteroidales bacterium | reverse complement strand
TTTCGGGGCCGAGTACGCCAATTATGCCGGCGATTGCTCCCGGACCATCCCGGTAAACGGAAAATTTACCCCACGCCAACGCACGCTTTACGAGGCTACCCTGCGGGTATTTAAACAAGCACGTAACATGCTCAGGCCTGGCACCACCATCAACAAATACCACAAGGAAGTATGTAAAATATGGGAGGAAGAACATATAAAACTCGGTTTGTACTCGAAAGAAGATATAAAAAACCAGGATCCGGAAAACCCCTTGTATTTTCAGTATTACATGCATGGAACGTCCCATTTCATGGGGCTAGACGTGCATGACGTGGGAAGCAAAGACCAAGCCCTGGAACCAGGAATGGTTTTTAGCTGCGAACCAGGTATTTACTTGCCAAACGAAAACACGGGTATCCGCCTGGAAAACGATATCCTGGTAACGGATGGGGAACCGGTTGACTTGATGAAAAATATCCCCATTGAACCGGATGACATTGAAGAACTGATGAATACCAAAAAATAAAGCCATGATACAAGAAATAGCATATAAAAACACCAGCATCCGTTTTGAAGACCGCGGCGAAGGAAAAGCCACCGTGCTCCTTCACGGATATCTTGAATCACTAAGCATTTGGGACGAATTTTCACGCTCCCTGGCCCGGAAACATCGCGTTATCAGTATTGACCTGCCAGGACATGGGAAAACGGGCATCCTTTCCGATACCTCTAGCATGGACGATATGGCCGCGGCCGTGAAGGAGGTACTGGATCATTTAAAAATTGACACCTGCACGGTTTTTGGCCATTCCATGGGCGGGTACGTTACCTTGGCCTTTGCCGAAAAATACCCGGAACGCCTAAATGGATTTTGCCTTTTCCATTCCGCCGCGAAAGCCGATACCGATGAAAAAAAGAACAACAGGCAACGTACCATCGAGTTGATAAAAAACGGGAAGAAAGCCCAGGTAGTAAATGGCCATGTTCCCAAGACCTTCGCGAACGATAACGTGGGCAATTTTAGCGAAAGCATTGAATGGATACGGAACCTTTCGATGAAAACCCCGGATGAAGGCATCATGGCAGCCCTGAGGGGCATGATGGAAAGGCCGGACCGGACGAAAGTACTAAAGGGGACAAAAGTGCCGGTATTAATCATTGCCGGGGCCAAAGATAATTTTATCCCCATGGAAACCGCGAAGGAACATGCATCGTATTCCGATAAAATTGTTCTCGAGGTTTTCGAAAATTCAGGGCACATGGGCTTTTTTGAAGAAGAAGAAAAAGCCCTGGAAGTAATAGGAGAATTTTTAGGCCCATTGTAAAAAAAATATATATCTTATAAATAAATCGAACATTATGAACGAACGCTAACTAGTCGTTATTCCCCGGTTTCTTTAATTCCCTTTTTAATTGCTTATTTTCTTCCTGTAGCTTTTTTTCCCTACGGGCGGCCTCTTCTTGCGTGGCTTGCATTTCTTCCATGTTTTGGCGTAATTCTTCTTCATTGGCAGCCAAAGCTTCTGTTTTTTCCCGCGATTCCTGCAGAAGTTTTGCAGTTTTTGCATTCATTTTTACATTGGAAATTG
>CAZKIR010000292.1:0-3973 GCA_964552835.1 uncultured Bacteroidales bacterium | reverse complement strand
GGCGTAATTCTTCTTCACTGGCCATTAATTGTTCGGCCTGTTGCTTTGATTGGGCCAATAACGCGTTGTTTTTCTCGTTTACGCGAACACTATTGATCGTGGAGGCAATTTTTTCGCTTAATTCCTCGAGAAAATCAACCTTGTACTTTTCAATCTCGTGCAATGAAGCAACTTCAATCACACCGAAAACTTCCTCGTCATGAACCAGTGGCACCACGAGCAAGCTGGCAGGCATCGACTCGCCCATGCCTGATGCAATTTTTAAATATCCTTCAGGGACGTCCGTGAGGTATATGGTTTTTTTATCAAATGCGCTGGCCCCTATCAAGTCCTCCCGCTCGTGCACGAACTTGTGCTCTTCTTTTTTCCCGGAAAAGGCCATGGCCGCTTCCAACTTGTAACCTGTTGTCCCGCTTTCATCCTCATCTTTCACGAAGAAAGCCCCCGCGTCCACATCCATGTATTTTATCAGTTCTGAAAGCACGGCATAAGCCATCTTGTTGATATTATCATTGTTTTGCCTGAGCAAGTCGCCAAATTTTGAATAGCCCACTGAAGCCCAGTTTCTTTTTTCATCTTCCAAGTGCTTAAACTGTAGTTCCTTGTTTCGTTCTTCAATTTCTTGCTTTTTCGATTCAACTTCTGAAACAGCCTGATTTACTTTTTCCTGCAACTCTCTTTGTTCTTTTCGTAAAGCGAGTATACGCAACCGGACCCCCAGGGTAACCATCCCACCTAAAAACAAGCCCAGTACCACCAAAAACCATGTTTTCCTCCACAAGGGGGGTATTATCTCGATTTCAAGCGTGGCAGGCTCATCCGTCCAAATCCCGTCATTATTGCTGGCCATTACTTTAAAAACATAATCACCACCAGGTAAATTTGAATAACTCGCGTAGCGTTTACCGGCATCGGTCCGGGTCCAATTTTCATCAAAACCTTCAAGAATGTACTTGTACTGGTTTTTTTCAGGTGCCGCGTAATGCATGGCATTAAATTCGAGGGAAAATGACTTGATTTTATATTTTAGTTTCAGCTTTCTTGTTAAATAGATAGGTTTTTCCAGGATAACATCCTTGAAAATTTCCTGGCCAACTTCCACGGGATTATTTAATATCGATAAACCCGTTATCATGGGCTTTGAACGGGTTGGGTTAGGTTGTATACTGTCTGGATAAAATGCCGTTAAGCCATTTGGCCCCCCGAAAAACATCTCGCCGTCCCATGCCCTATGAAAAGACAGGAGTTGAAAATTATTTCCTTGCAACCCATCGGCCTCGTCATAATTCGTAAATTCACCCGTACCGGGGTTAAACTTTGATATCCCGTTGGTCGTGCTCATCCACAGGTTTTCATGGTCATCCTTTAAAATAGCATAGATTACATTCGAGGGCAAACCATCATGCTCGGTATAATACTCGAATATCTCATCTTCTTTATCAAACTTGTTCAGTCCACCACCGCGGGTACCAACCCACAAGTATTGGCCATCGGGAGTCTCGTTAATGGAAAGGACGGCATTATTGCTAAGGGAAGTCGGATCGGAAGGATCATGCATGTAATCAATGGTTTTTCCTGTTTCGGGATCAAATTTTTCCAGGCCGTTCGTGCCAAGCCAAACATTGCCATCCAGGTCTTCAAATATAGCAAAAGGCCTACCGTTTATCCCTTCCGGGTCGTTCGGATCATTCTCGTAATGAACAAATCTTTCCTCGTTTGGGTAAAAAATACTAAGGGGCTGCTCTCCTCCTAAATAAAAAAAATTATCGCTAGTTAAATAGATAATCCAGTTAAACCAGGTTTTCATGCCACTGTTAAGCGGGGTATAACCATTTAGCTCGTTAGTAACAGGGTCCACACGGGTAATCCCTAAACTAATTCCATAAATATAGCCGTTGGGATGTCCAGTTATACCCCATAAATCATTGTTAATTAAAGCCTGATCCCGTGAAGGGTCAAATTGAATATGTGTATATTCCAAATCATCCCCTTTTTGTTCAATTTTGTTCAATCCTTCCGTGCCAACCCATAAGGTATTGTTTTTATCCTTGTAAATCCCTTTTACTTTATTTGCCGCTAAGCTATTGGGCTCACCTGGGATTTTCCGGTACAGTTTGAATTGCTTCCGGTTAAAATCTGCCATGTTTACCCCATTTTCTGTGCCAACCCAAAGTAAATCGAATTCTTTGTCATAAAAAACCGAGAGGACTTTATCATGAGAAAGGGTAGAAGGTAAAAATTGATCGTGCTTGTAAGTTACCTGTGTCTTTAAGGTAGTATCAAACTTCACGAGCCCCTCCATGCTTCCAAACCATATATTCCCATTATTATCCGCAACCATTTGCGAACCTTCTGCCCCTGTATTTTCACCCAGGTTAAAAGAAGTATAAGTGCCCGTCGCGTGATTATATCGAACAAGCATGATGTAATCAACAGGCTCGTTGTTTTCCCGGTAACGAACAATCGACATGCAACGCAACCATACAATGTTTTCAGACACGGGCAACAATTCCGATACATATGGTCCATTTTCAATATCCTCAAAACCCCGCGGTATCCTCTCGATACCCATGTGTTCCAAGTCCATACGATATAACCCGGAATGTGCAGCGATCCAGCAATAGTCTCCTTTCTTAGTAATTTGGTTAATCCGGGTCCCGAACCGCTTGCTAAAATCACTGACCAATTGAAATTTTTCGGTTTCCGGGAAAAATAAAAATATTTTATAAAAGGTGTTTAAAAGAATTTTTCCATTAAGGAATATAACGGAAAAAAAATCATTGGTTTCGCTATCTGTAGATTCTAAACGATAATGTTTTATGGTTCCCTTTTTTATGTCAACCTTGTTTAATCCCCCGGCTGTTATCCAAAAGTCTCCTTCATCATCTTCTGCCATGGCCTTCGCGTAAGAAGCGTTCAAGGAACGCTCCGGGTCCTTTGGATGGGGTTTAATATAGGCCGGGCTAAAACCATCAAAACGGGCAGCCCCGTTGTTATCAGAAAGAAACCACATGTACCCGTGGGAATCCTTGTATATATCGCCAATCCGATCAACGGGTACTTTTCCTTGTTGGCTTAGCCTCTCGAAATGAAGCCCCATGTTATTGGCAAACAATGGGCAGTTCGCGAGGGCCAAGAATAGCAAAAGAAATATATTCCTTGTTTTCATCATTGGTAGATTTGGTTAGTTAGTGGCACTATTTAGCCGGTTTGTTATTTGGCTATAACCAACAAATTTACTCTTTTCTACGGAAAATGAAAAGGGAAGTTTTCTGGTTGACCGATAAACATGAACTAGCGGGATAAATATTTATTGGGCACCATGATTAGGGTTAAATTGCATCAAAATACTTGATAAGTTGATCTTTCTTTCGAAGGGCAACGGGCACGGATGATTGGTCTTTCATCACGAGGTAGCCCCCGTCCATTTTCTCGTATTGCTGGATGTGATCCAGGTTTACCAGGTGCGATTGATGGGAGCGAAAAAAACCATACGGAACCAGGAGGCTATCAAATTCCTTCAAGGTTTTAGATACCAATATCTTTTTTCTCCCTTCAAAAAAGAAACGGGTATAATTACCTTCTGATTCGCAACGGATTATATCTTTCACGTTCACCAGGTGAATGCTTTCGGTCGTTTTCAAAACAATTTTCTTGGTTTCTTTTGACATGTTCTTGATATTATCGAGGAAAGCGTTCATTTTCAACTCGGCCTCCTCCTGTTCCAGCCAGGTCTCAATTTTTTGGATGGCCTGCACCAGTTCGTCAGGATCCACGGGTTTCAACAGGTAATCCACGGCACTAAACTTGAAAGCTTCCACGGCATATTCCTCGTAAGCTGTAATAAACACCAGTTTAAACTTTATGGGCTTAAGTTGCCGTAGCAATTCAAAACCTGAGCCATCAGGCATTTGAATATCCAGTAAAACCACGTCAGGTTCAAGGGTCAATATGGTTTTTACCCCTTCGGCCA
>CAZKIR010000291.1:0-5565 GCA_964552835.1 uncultured Bacteroidales bacterium | reverse complement strand
AGCAAAAACTCCCCTACCTTGATCCTGGAAAAATACTTGATGCCCTTGCCCAGGTAGATTTTTTTCCGGGTAGCCTTGGACCCGTATACCTCGCTCCACTCGCCCAGTCGTTGGCCCAGGTAATAGCCGTCCCAAAAGCCGCGGTTAAAAACTTTCGCGAGACGTTCGCGCCACGCCAGGGTTTTTTCCTGGTCAAAAGTACCGATCAACACGGCATCCACTGCCTCGGCATAGCAAGCAGTAACGGTTTTCACGTACTCGGGCGAGCGGGCCCGTCCCTCGATTTTTAAAACCCGCACCCCGGCACCTATCAGTTTATCCAAGAAATCGATGGTACAAAGATCCTTTGGCGACATGATGTACTCGTGGCTGATGTCTAGTTCGCGGCCTGTTTCTTTGTCGCGCACGGTATAGGCCCGTCGACAGGTTTGGTAACAGGCGCCCCGGTTGGCCGGTGCACCATACTCGTGCAAGCTCAGGTAACATTTGCCAGAAATAGACATGCACAAGGCCCCGTGCACGAACATCTCTATTTTTACCCGTTCTCCGGAAGGACCAACCAATTGATTGGCGTTAATTTGCCCGTGAATATGTTTAACCTGGCCCAGATCGAGTTCCCGGGCCAAAACAGCCACACCGGCATACCGGGCATAAAAGGCCAAACTCTCGTAATTGCTAATGTTAAGCTGGGTTGATAAGTGCACTTCCAGACCATGGTCGCGGGATTTCTGCATGGCAGCGATGTCTGACACGATCACGGCATCTACCCCGGAATTTTTCGCGGCAAGCAAGATGTTGTCCATCAACGCGATTTCCCGGTCATAAATCACCGTGTTGAGGGTAAGGTAAGCTTTTAAACCGTGTTCCCTGGCGCTGGAAACAATTCCTGGCATATCTTCAAGGGTAAAATTAAAGGAGGAGCGGGAACGCATGTTTAATTGTTCCACCCCGAAATAAACCGCGTCAGCCCCCCCCTGTATCGCGGCCATAAGCGACTCGTAAGATCCGGCCGGGGCCAGTACCTCAATTTCTTTTCGTTGTATTTTCCGTGTTGCCATAATTGGCAAAATTAAGGAAAAAAAGGGGTAGAGACAATGCATGCCTTGTCTCTACGCCTGCCACACCGTTTACCGCACCATCTGCCCCGTTGTTTCCTATATTTTTGTTTGTATCCATTATACCCATTCAATACAATTATTCCATGAATATAATTGTAGATTATAATCCTTCACATCTCCGTGCGCAACCTTTACCCCTTTTCCCCTATCTTTGAAAAAATATTTATTGAAAAAATGAAAAGATTTTTATTGTTCTTCCTCCTGGGAAATTTACTGGGCAGTTGTTGCAACGAGGAACCCGAGGAAAAGGAAAAGCACGGTCTATCGGGCGAAGAGCTAAAAATGATCCCTTATGGCCTGAACGGGCAAATCCCTTTCAAGCACTCGGGCGGTCATGAATTTGAATTCATGGTAACGCAAAACACCTTAAAATGGGAAAAGATTTACGACGAGTGCGAATGGACTTGTTGCGGCCAGGATTACATCTCGTACCAGGTAAAAACCACCGTGCTGGAATGCCCTTACCCTAACTTACGCCTGGAGTGGAACATGCAAGCCCTTCCTTACATGTCGGCCACGGGGTATTACCAGAAAGCCATCGAGTTCAACATCAACCAGAGACATTATCTTGCCATTGGCTACAAGGCCCCCGGGCAATTCATTAGCGACAGCACGTCATATTTTCATGATTCCCTACAATTGAACGGGCATATTTATGAAAACGTTATTGAAAAAACTTTTGGGTTTCATACTTTCCTCGACGATACAAGCGTGCAAAAATTCGAATCCATTTTTTATAACCAGAACAAAGGCTTACTCCAAGTAAACATGAGCAATGATGAAAAATATTTCCTGGAAAAGTAAAATGCCCTGGCTGGGCCTATTGACAGCCCTTTTTTTTACCACGTGCGGTGAAGACATTGAAGGGACTTTCTACCTTTCAAAAAAATCATTAAAATACCAGATCGACACGACGATAACTTCTTTCACGATGATAGATAGCCACGGTATCACGGAAAGTTTTTACATGGACAACCGGCATTGGTATTCAACCCACCATTATTTCAACGAGTGGGGCGTGGATGGCACAGCTTTCGGGGAAGTGTTCGGTGTAGCTTATCATTCCACGGTGAACGACTATTTTTTCTCTTTTACCTTAAGGGCCGATACAGACCATACGGACATGGAAATCGAGTGGAACCAAACCGACCGCATTACTTATGACATCGAAAACGAGATGGTTACCTATGGCCCACCAGCCGATGTACAATTCTTGGATTCGCTGCTGATAGCCGACACCATTTACCGTGATATCATCAAAATTGATTTCACGGGCCTGGAAGATAAAATACAGGAAAATACACCGCTAACCACCTATCTTTCCGGCACCACGGGTTTAATTAAATTCGAGCGTGCGGACGGGATCATTTCGAGCAGGATTCGCTAATCGCTATAATACAAGGGTTCCAGGCTGCCTATAAATGTTTATACAATATTCATTTATAGTATTTTATACTTGCCATTGGTGTAACCTTCCTCCAAAAATAGAGTAAAGGATGGAAAAGGATTTTTATGTTCAGGAAGGGGACAAGGAATTTGGGCAAACAAGATAATGGCAACCTCGGCAAAGCCGGGAAAAACAGCTTTCCACGGCCCGGTGATCCCGTGTTTTGTTCCCTGGTGGAATACATGACTGACAGCGTATTCGTACTTGACAAGGATTGGAACCAGTTGTTCGTGAACGAGGCTGCCGTAAAGTTTACAGGCATCCCAAGGCAAAACTTGTTAAGCAATACCCTCCTGGCGTGTTTTCCCAATATCGAAACCACGAAATTTTTCAGGGTTTTTCAAGAAGTAATGGAAAAAAGACAAGCCAAAACCGTAGAAGACGAATTTGTATTTCCTGACGGGCACGCGGGCTGGTTCGAAGTAGCGGTTTATCCCGTGCCAGAAGGCATCATGTGCATCTCCAAGGACATCTCTGAACGAAAAAAAATGGAATTCAATTTGCAGCAAAACGAATTTAAGCTGCAAGGATTGTTGGAAAATATCCCGGGAGGGATTGTCCAGTACCAGGTTTTCCCGGATGGGGAGGGAAAAATCGTGTTCGTGAGCAAGGGTACAGAAAAAATCTTTGAAAAACCGGTGCATGAACTCATGACGTTTGATAAACTATTCGAATCCCTTTACCCGGACGACAAATACCGTGTTATCGCCTCGTTACAATATGCTTTACAGGACTTATCACCATGGAACCAGGAAGCTCGGCTCATCATCGATAACCGCTTAAAATGGATCAGGGCAACAGCCACTTCCCAAATCCTAAAAGATGGCTCGGTTTTATGGAACGCGGTAATCACGGACATTAGCCAGGAAAAAGAAGCCAGCCTGGAACTGCTCTACACGAAAGAACGGTATAAATCATTAAACCAATCCATTACCCGTTTGTTGCATGTTCGCACGTTGGATGAGATACAAGAATCGATCGTGAAACTATCGCGCGAGCAATATCCTGATGCGGCTATCATATACGCGGCCATAAACGAGGAAGAAACCCATTCGAGGATCATCAAAAAAGACGGTATACCCGAGTATTTGTTTCCCAAGTTTCTTGCTATTGCCGGGTATAATATTTTTAACAAATCCTACGAGATTTCTGAAAATTTCAAGCAACAATTCAAGCTAGGCGAGCTTATTACCTTTGATAAAGGCTTTGCTGAATTTGCTCAAAGTGGTTTTCCAAAGATAATTGCTCATTCCATCGAGAAATTAATCAATATCCCGAAAATCCACGCCATTGGTATCAACAAGGACAGCAAGCTGCTCGGGGTCATTTTCTTTTTTTCTAAAAACCCGGCTTTTACGGCCGACAAGGTGTTCCTGGAATCGCTGGTAAAAAGGGCCGGGCTGGTCATCCATAAAAAAATAATGGAAGAAGAACTGGCCGAAAATGAGAAAAAATTTCGGACCTTGGTTGAAAACCAAGGCGAAGGGGTAGGCATCACGAACGCGGACGAGGTGTTTATCTTCGCTAACCCTGCTGCAGAAAAGATATTTGGAGTTAGGACGGGGCAGCTGATCAATAAATCTTTGAAAGAATTTATCACCAAGAATAACTATAAAACCATTATAGAGCAAACTGCCCTACGTAAAAAAGGCAAAAAATCTACCTACGAAATTCAAATTACCCAACCCGGCGGACAAATTGTTCAATTATTGGCCACGGTAACCCCCCGCTTTGACAAGGAAGGAAATTTTATCGGTTCTTTCGGGGTTTTTCGCGACATCAGCGAACAAAAAAAACAAAACGACCTGATAAGGGCACAGAACCATGAATTAACAGAACTAAACGCTACCAAGGACCGTTTGTTTTCCATCATTGGCCACGACCTCAAAAACCCCATGAACACGGTGACCGGGTTTTCGGGTTTACTGGAAGAAAATTATGAACATTACGATAACGAGAAACGAAAAAAATATATTGGTTTTATCGCGAACGCGAGCCGCAACGTGTTGGATTTACTGGACAAGTTATTGACCTGGTCACGGGCACAAATGGACAATTCGGAAATACTGACCGAGAAGGTATACCTACACCAAATCGTGGAGGAAGAGCTACGGGTTGTTGGTGGACCGGCCGAGAAAAAAAATATCAGGATCATGAACGCCGTACACCCGGATATTTTCATTCACGCTAACCCGGGCATGATTTCAACCGTGCTGCGCAATTTAATTAACAACGCCATCAAATTTACCCTCGCTGGCGGCAAGGTAAAAATCCTGGCCAGGGAGAAGGAAGAAGAGATCATCGTATCGGTGATTGACACGGGGGTAGGTATCCCACCGGAAAAAATGGACCACCTGTTTTTAACTGACAAACCCTATTCATCAACCGGTACCAACGGGGAGAAAGGAACAGGCCTGGGGCTGATCATTTGCAAGGAATTCATCGATAAGAACAAGGGGAAAATATGGGCAGAAAGCAAGATGGGCAAGGGATCAAGCTTTTATTTCAGCATTCCGCACGTAACCTGATAGGCCCTGGCCCCATGGGGGTAACGGCTCCATCCCTTGCAAAAAAAAACCCCGGTTACATGGGGCTTTTTGTAGCCTCACCAGGACTCGAACCTGGATCTAGAGTTTAGGAAACTCCTATTCTATCCCTTGAACTATGAGGCCATTTTTTATTTGGGAGGGCAAATTTAATCTAATTGTTTGATAATTCAAAAGCAAAACCATTGGGCAAGGCAGTTGAGTTTTCCTGGCGGCACCAGGCACGCTTCGCGCGCGTTTTTTATTTTTTCTCGCAAAGCCTGCCTCGCCGTCAGGCGGGACGCCAAGGGGGGCCTATGCTTCTGAATAATAGCAAGTACTTTTCCTTCGCGCCTTCGCGTCTTCGCGCGAGTCTTTTTTTTTCTCGCAAAGGCGCTAAGACGCCAAGGGGGGGCCTATGCTGGGGTGTGAAATAAAGATAGTTTAAGTTACTGCAAGAATTTTTATCAATTTC
>CAZKIR010000290.1:0-5590 GCA_964552835.1 uncultured Bacteroidales bacterium | reverse complement strand
ATATCGCAACCAGTAAAGCCCAAAACAGGATGCCTCGCACGCATTAGGCAACCAAAATCAAAGAACGTTTTCTTTTATTGTTAAAACCCAAAAATACCTTTTTATTTTTTCAATTGAAAAAGAAAAAGGATTGATTTTTAGTGAGATTATGTCCACGTAAGCAAAATTCCACCGTCCCTACATGCATTGCCCTTTTGCTCACTCCCCGCGCCGTCCCTTCTGCTTTTATTTTCGTCATGGTTTTTGTCCTGCCCGCAAGCAGCATATTGCTTTTGTTTTTTGATAATTGATTTTCAAAGGTAAAAAGCCAAAAGCAAAAAGCTGCGCTAACCCTCGATACAAAAACACATGCCAAAAATAAAAGCCCCAAGCTATTTTACATAATGCAAGTTCATAGGAACAGCTACTTTTCAATGGTGTAAACGGATTTTATCCGCTGTCCTATAACTGGCATTATGCACTACGGGCTCCGCCAAATAGCCCCACGGCCTGCCCACCGCCTGCCCACCGCTCCAATTCAACGGCAGTGCTAAAATTGAACATCCGTATTTTTCCGTTGATTTTAAAACCGATTCCCGATTGAAAGTCAATAAACCAAAGCCCTTAAAGCAAAAATAAGCCCCGTGTAATTTTATGTCAAAAGATTTCCGGCATAAACCCACGATGCCGACCCCGCAGGCACTTTTATTCCGTTTCCTTTTGCCCTAAAATCCCACTTTGCTTTTTGGTTGCCTAAGGTTTCGGTTTAAGGGGTTCTGTGCCATTATTTAACCAGTACACAACACTAATTATTTTTCCAAAAGAAAAAAGGAAAAAAAAGAAAGCCGTCCATCAAGTGGAAGGCTGCAAAGGTGCAAGGGCGGCGAGGTACGAGCCGTTTATATACCCTTGCAGCTTTGTCAGCCTGGAACTTACCTTTGCTGTTCTTTTTTATTCTTTTGGGCTAATAATCACGGATTTCTATGGGTTTGACACTTCGTGACCGAAGGGAACACCGCTGGAAGGGTGGCGGGGAAGATTGCCGGGGTGTGCCGGATGGTGCGGCAAGTGTAACGGCAAAAAAAGGTGCGATGCCTGCAGGGATGGTTTTTGCTGTTACTCTTGCTTTTGTCGGGGTGGCAGGCTGTAAACAAAAACAAAATACCGCTAAAAAATAACCATCCATTTTGTTTTTGTTTTCTGCCTGGCACGAAGGGTCGGCAAAGGGCATGTGCGATGGCCAAAAAACCAGCGAGTATTTAACATAATGCCCTTTTATGTTACCCCGTATTGGGCAAAGGGAGCTGACATAAAAGCCATTATGTTAAATATCGAGCGGACAGGGCTTTGTCCGATTGCCCCACCTGGCAATTTGGGGTACGAAGGCATTGGCTGGTGGGGCATGAGGCAAAGGCCATCTTTATTCGCTATCGTCTCTTTTAAAACCTATCTTTTTACGGTTCTTGTACTCTAACTCTTCTTGTTTGGCTTTTTCAAGCTGTTTCAGGTATTCAAAAATCAGCATTATTTTTTCGTCCTGTTCAATATCTTTCTTTTCAAGCTGTTCAAGCTTTTGCAATATTTCTTTATGGGTTTCAACAAGTTCACGCATTTTAGTAAATACCCTCATGATTTGGATATTCACCATAATAGCACGGTCGCTGTTCAAAACACTTGACAGCATTGCAACTCCCTGTTCTGTAAACACCAGTGGCGGTTTCCTTAGTCCCATTTTCTCACTATTGGATATCACAATTTGTGATTTCCATCCTTCCATTTCTTCTTTGGTCATTTGGAACATAAAATCCTCTGGAAAACGTTTTTCATTACGCCTGACAGCCTGGTTTAAAACCCGTGTTTCAACATCATACAGTTCAGCAAGGTCCCTGTCTATCATTACCTTTCTGTTCCGTATCATGTATATTTTGCTGATGATGGTTTCGTCCGGTAGTATTTGCATTTCTTTGGTCATCGTTTTGTTTTTAAGGTTGCAAAAATATAATTATAAATTGGATATCACAGATTAAACATGTTTTCATTTCAACGGGTGAAAAAGTTCCAGTTGTTTTACTAAATCTGTTAAATCTTGCTGCCTGTACTGCTCGGTGCTCCTGATGCTTTTATGTCCTGCCATATATTGAACCTGACGGATATTATTTGTTTTTAACCAATTCATAATTACAGAGGTTCTTATTTGTCGGCTGTCGATGATTTCGGGATGGTTCTTTTTGACCTGGCTAATGATATTACAAATCATATCGCTTTGCTTTTTACTCGGGAACAGGTAAGGTTTTGGTTTAAATTCTTCGATGTGGTTTTTAATTGGCAGTATCTGGTTTGCCTGAAGTTTCAGGGTTCTTGCATTGCTTTTCCTTGTACTTGGAACATAGATTTTACCTTCAGCTAAATTTATGTGAGTGGTTTCCAGTTTGGCGGTTTCTCCACTTGTTAAGCCTTGATAAAGCAGTAATCCAAGTATAACAACATTTCTTTTATGCAGCTGCTTTGTTGTTTTCGTCCTGTGTTCCCATTCTGGCAGACTGCTAAAGCTTTGGTAAATATTTTCAAGTTGTTCAGGACTTAAAGTTTCTGCTATTGCTTTCTTTGGCGTATTTCTGATTTTAATTCTACGGATAATATTCTGTTGCAGTTTTCCAGTTTCTAAAAGGTAATCGAAGTAAATCCGGATTGAGTTTATTTCCCTGATAATAGTTTGGTTTAATATTCCTCTTTGTCTTTCGTTGTCGATAAATTGTAAAGCTTTGTTATAATTGATTTCTTCTAAGTTGATGTTTTGGTTTAAACACCAGTCTTTGAGCCTGTTTACATGGCTGTTTTGTACACTGATACTTTTTTCAGAGTAGCCGTTTTGTTGTCGATATTTTTCAAAATCAACATTCATAACTCGTTTAAAATATGCGTATAGATTTGTGTTGATTCTAAACTGCTATGCCCTAAAAACTTTTGTATCATTTCTATTTCCATGCCTTGCTGTAAAAGGTGCGTAGCTATTGAGTGTCGTAAACTGTGTAAACTTGGTTTCTTGCCCTGCAGAACTGCATTACCTGAGTTTTTTGCAAGCCGTTTTAATCGGGCTGTTAATGCCTGGTCGCTGCAAGCTGTGCCGTATTGGTTTATAAAAAAGCTGTCGGTTTCACTTTCGCTATTTATCTGTAAAAAGATTCTGCCGTTTTGTAAATATTCGTTTATGTGATTTAGGTTGTTTCCAGTTACCGGAACGTGCCGTTCTTTGCTGCCTTTGCCTTTCCTGACGTGGATTAGTTTCCTTTCGCTTAAAATATCATTTATAACCAGGTTCGTTCCTTCACTTTTTCTAAGACCACAACCATAATAAATACTTAGCATTGCCCTGTCTCTTTGGCTTACGGCTTCTTGTTTGGCTTTGGTTTCCGTGCTTGCAAAGTGGTGTGTTTGGTGGGTAGTTTCATATAAAAGATTGATTTCATTTAGGGTTAAAACATTTCTTGGCTTGTAGCTTTCTTCAACGTATTCAAGATTTTCAGGCGTTGGCTTTCCTATTTGCTGTAAATACTCAAAAAACTTGTTTACGCTGCTTATTCCTACGTTTATACTGGCGTTCATTAACCCCGAGCCGTAAAGCTTGTTTTCTCTCCTTTTCAGGTATCTTTTAAACCGCTTGGCTTTGTGGTCGGTAATGGTTTCAATGGTGGTAATCTGGCAGCGTTCAAGGTAGAGCAAGAACTCTTTGATATTTCGCTTACGGGTCTTTATTGTTTCTTTGCTGTAATTCAGTGTTTGCAGCCAGCTTGCAAAGCTTATTTCAAGCTGCTTAAATTGTGAAGATATTATTTCTGTTGGTATCATTTCTATTCAGTTGAAAAATAAAAAATGTTGCTGCTTGTCCCCTTTGTGAAGGTTGTGAAAGTGAACTTTTTTTTGGCTGTGTCTTTTGACTGGTAAGGGCTGTGACTTTCACAAGACGGTTTGTGAAAGTATGTGAAGCTATGTGAATGTAAACATTTACAAGGCTTTAGCGTCTTTCAAGCTTTCGTTTCTTAATTTATTTAAAATGCTGTCGAGTGCATTAATACTGCCTTGTAGCTGTTTATAGTCATCCCATATTACAACTTCATATTCATTGCCTATTTTCATGTGTTTGCTTTTGCATTTAATAAACCCACGTCCTTCCAGTTCGTCCAAAAAGCGTTTTAACTGCATTGGGTGAAGCCTAAAATATTTCCGTATATCCTTTGCGTAAAAGGATGCAGAACCGTTTTGCATTTCAGTTAAAAAGCTTTTAAGTGATTCAAAAAAGTTTCGGGTTTTTCCGCTCAGCTCGTCTGATTTCCTTAACAGGTTGTCTTTGCATAAAAAGTTAGCCCATTGTACATCTTCTAAAGTTGATATCAGATATTTATTTCCTTCGTTGTCGGTGGTTTGTTTTCGTTGTTTTTGGTTCCAAAGCGTTACTGCTTTTATCAGCGTTAAATAATGGTTCTTTGTCCGCATTTTCTTAAATACATGCGGTGGCAGTTCCAGTTTTGGGGCAAATGGGATTAATACTTCCATTGGCTCTATGAGCAACTGGCAAGCTTTTAAAAGATTAATGTTTTGCTCATACTTTTTAAAGTCGATTAACCCTGCAGCTACTTTGCCCTGGTGTTCCATTACCTGTGCTTCATGTTTGGGGCTTTCTTCTATTTGTATTAAAAAACTGCGGTTTGCATTGTCTTCATAAACCTTGTCTTTGGTGGTTGCACCGGCAACGCATACCGGGCCTTCAACATGTAAATATACCTGTTTGCTGTCTCCGGTTCTGCTGTTGGTTTTGGTGCTAAATCGGCTTATACTCTGATTGCTCATGAGTTCACGAAGTGGTAAGAGTGCATTGTAAGCCCCGTCTAAATCTTCCTGCAGGAGTATTTTGTTTTTCAAAAAATCCTTTGGTGTATAATACAAGGTATTCTCGCTTAAACTGGTGGTTACGTTAATGTGTTGCTTGGGAACTGTTCCCGCCACTCCTTGCAATAAGTGGGTTTTACCGCTTCCGCTGCTCCCCATAA
The DNA here is from genome assembly GCA_964552835.1 of uncultured Bacteroidales bacterium. GTDB lineage: Bacteria > Bacteroidota > Bacteroidia > Bacteroidales > CAYFUP01 > CAZKIR01. The sequence goes on along the minus strand of CAZKIR010000290.1, from coordinate 566 downwards.
CGATGGCATGCAAAGGATTCTTAAAGAACCGGGTTAAAAAGATGAAGAACAAAAGCGTTGCATTGTCCTGTTGTCCTATCATTCCGAGATTATTAAAAAGTTGGTGGGTTAGTTTTGTGAGTTCAGTATTTCTTATAAACTCATTCGCCTCTTGCATCTGCTCACGGCTAAAGCGGTCAAGGCTTTGGTGTTCTTTGCTTTCTTCGCTCTGTCGTTTTTCTTCCCGTTTTTGTTGGCGGTAGCTTTCCAGTTCTTTTGTCAGTCCTGTTATGGCTTCGTTGGTTATGCTTGTGCTAATTTCCAGTTTTTCGGATGCTTGTTTTATTAAACGGTCGGTTTGGCTGTGGCTATACAGGTCGGCGGTATCTCTAAAGCTGTTGTATTTATTGGCTTTTAGTTTTATATGAAGTGTCGCCCTTAATCGGTTGACCGTGTGTATTTCTATTCCTCCCCAAAGTGTAATGGTTAGTTGGTCGGTTTCGTAGCTCATGTAATCGGGGGTAACTTTTAAACCGCTTGTAATTGGCGGTGCAAATGGTTTTTCTTTTTCAACTGAACTGGTTTCA
>CAZKIR010000289.1:0-5595 GCA_964552835.1 uncultured Bacteroidales bacterium | reverse complement strand
GTTATTATCAATTAAATTATAAAAAATGTGCGTAATATGAGAACTGCACCCTTTTTTAAAAAAAGACGCGTTGGAATCCAATATAAGAAAAGAAGCGGATTTTATGTTTTTTGTAGAGATCCTTGCCGATAGGATTGGTAATAAAATAAACAGAAACGAATTGTCAAATATTTGCGGTATCAGTGATGAAACAGTCAGGAATTATTTATATATTTTGGAAAAATCCTTTCACATATCTTTTGTAAGGCCATATTGGAAAAGCAAAACAAGTGAACTCAGAAAAATGCCAAAAGTCTACTTTCAGGACAATGGACTGCGAAATGCTATATTGAATAACTTTTCGCCTGTTGTTTTGAGAAAGGATAAAGGGGATTTGCTGGAAAACCTTGTTTATAATTTGCTCAAAAAACATTATTCAAAAGAGCAAATCTTATATTGGGTTACTCGTGACCAAAACGAGGTAGATTTTATTATTAACAGGCAATCTGCCCTGGAAGTGAAGTACAATGCCAAAAACATAAAATCTGGCAAATATAAATTGTTCCAACAGACATACCCGGAAATGCCACTCCGGTTTGCCTGCATGGAAAACAATGAAAACCATATTTCTGTAATGGGGATATAATCAGTATCCCTCCACAAGTTTACAGCATACCCTCCCTGGTTACCCAGCAACCCAATGTCAAATTCCAGCCATTCCCAGTTCATCTCTGCCGCCATATCAATATAATCTTTAAGGATGGCAGGATCGTCATTGGCAAGTGAGTTACCCCACCAGGAAAAGACAGCTACACCTGGTTCGATCCATTCGGTGTTTTCCAAATTGGAAGGTGGATTGAGGTTTTCGATCAGGTTCGATTCTACAATATCAGCCAGCTCATCACCAACGATGAGTGCTCTCCAGGGGGTTATGAGGCCGACCTGGGCTTCAACAAGATTGTCTTCTTTCATCACCACTTCTTCCCATGTGTTTTTGTACCCGGGACTGGCATAATGTAATTGTTGTGGAATTTGAAACATCATTTTTCCATTGCCATGATGAGCCAGTTGCATTGCCGGGTAATTACCGAATACAGCAGCATCAGAAGCCAGTACACATTGGTTGTTGGGAGTTTTAAATAAACCAGGTGCCTTATATGCAGTTTTCAACATGGTTTCAACAAGATGTTCGGTATAAAACCGTTCATAATCATGTGAGATGTGAAGCATTTTCTTCATCAGTCAAGGTATCCGGGGAGTACTCCAAAATGATCTTTATATTTCCATCCGGGGAAGAAATAGTTGGCAAATTGGTTTGTTGCCGGCATCCTAACAAATTCATCAGGAAAAGGAGCATAAAAAGATGGACGTTTCATTATATTGCTTTTAAAGGATTTTAAACAAACAATAAAAATTTAGTGGCTTAACCAATCATCCGGAATCACCATCAGCTCGTTGTTGTTTACAGCTACCATGATACTAAAGGATTCCCCTCCAACTTTTTCAAAATACTCGATCCGGAAGGGGTGCTTTCCCCTTTCAAGGTATACACTGCTTTCTTTTTCAACCTGTGCATGTACCCCATCATTGTCGATGACTTCCCGGTCGTTGATATACAACTTTGAACCGTCATCAGAAACGATATTAAAGGTGTATTCTGCGCTGGCCGGCGCTTCAAAATATCCTGAATATACTATGGCATAGCCATCTTCCCGGTCTCGTATTTGCAGCATATCATAAAAACTGATATTGTCCAACGTTCCGGTTTTTTCCGGGACCAGGGCTTCAAAATCAGGCAGGTAATCATAAGAACCCGTGTAATAGGAATAGGTCAACCCACCTCTTGTTTCATCCACGGTAACACGCTCGATAAATGTTTTCGTATTATCGAATACTGAGGTATAACTTGGGAGGGACTGTTGAGAAAAACTTCTTGCGTGAACGGGTTCATCCCGGTTTAACCGGAAATCCCCGGTATATAGCATGGAATTTGCCAAAGGCTCGCTACTGTCAAGGGTATACCTTATTTCGCCCTCCTGTTTGCCGCCGATAGATATCGTATATCCATTATTATTGGCTAAAGCCTTGATGGTTGGGGATGCCAATCTTTCTCTGGTTTGCTTTTCGCGGGCTTGCAGGCTTTCTGCTGTTTTTTCCACGATGATATGGTTGATTTTTGAAGTATCAACAAACCGGGCTTCTTCCAACCGGGCATATACCTCGTTCTCAATTTGAAGGTTTTTAATAAGTAGACTATCCAGGGGGTGTTCTTTCTTATATCCCTTGACCATAGATGGCTTCAAATAATCGAAACTGCAATTTTCGAACTGCAACACATCGGCATTTACATTAGCATGCACGAGGTATTCGCACAACCGGTCGCAGTATTCCAGGTTTGTGTTCTTAAAGCGTATATTCTCGTATTTATTGGGCCTGTCGTGCTTAAGTCCCCTATAGTCATTATAATGAGGCCCATGAATCAGGATTCCTGATTTATTGGCATAAGCCAGGTCCACGTTTTCGAACAAGAGGTTTTTGATGTCCCCCCACATCCAAAATCCGATGCGCACGCTGTTGGCCCTGGGGTTCCAGCCCACGAAATCTTTGATAGAAACACTGTTCACATCAAAATTTCGTGCCGCGGTAATATTATTTATGGCAATGGGATCGTCGTTGCAATAGGCAAAACAATTATTTAGTTTAATGTTGCTGCACCCGCCCAGGATACCAAAGCCATCGGCCCATTCGTGATGGGGTAAAGTAATTACTTTTACATTGTTCAGCAACGCGTTGCTGGTTTGCTCGGTAACGGTAGTCCAGTTGCCCGTGTTTCTTAAGGTGATCCCTTCCAAAACGACATTTTTACTAAACATGCTGTAAAATACGTGAAACATCTTCTTTTCATGCTTATTGAATATCACATCCCCTTGGGCATCTACAATACCCCGGCCGTATATTTTGCTGTTTTCCGCGTTAATAAAACTAATTTGCCCGATGCAGGTAAAATCCTCAATACCCTTCACAAATACGGCGGTATCTTTTCCTATCGGATCGGTATAATCTTCCAGTATGCCAGTTCCTTTCAATATCGCCCCGTCCTCAAGATAAACATCAATATTGGCAGGCACCAGGATATTTGCTGATTTGTAAATACCCCGCGGGAAGTAGATGGTTTTTTTTGGTTCGGCCCCGGCATTTTCATCGATAAGGCTTTGAAGCAGACCGGTAACATTCGTTTTGCCCGTGTTATCAATATCATGGTCTGCCACGTTTATCACATCCGGGTCCCGTGTATCGGGCGTGTTTTTTTCCGGGGCGTCGCAAACCAGGATCAAATCTTCCAGGTTGTTAATTTTAAGGATGAACTGAGCGGGCACCTTAGGCATCCTGAACGTTAGTTTATTGCCGTCAACAGAAGGTTCAGTATTGAAACGTCCCGGGAAAATACGGTAATCATAAACCGGCTGTGAGGCTTCTATGGTTATTTCTGGAGCGCTGCCCGATGCAAAATGGGCCACGTGGACGTTTTTGTAGTGTTCCGTGGACAAGGCCTTGCCATTGGCTGTAATACTGAAAACATTACTTTCATGTGCTTCCGGTGTCAACCGGTAGGCTTCTGTCTGATCGGACTGATCGCTTTGTTTGCATGCGCTGGTTAGTAAAATCGATATCAATGAATAAAAGAAAATCTTTTGTACCATGTTATTATATTTTTTAGTAGGTTATTATTTTTTTTAGTTCAACTTTATAAATTTATAATTCAATAAAAATTGTTATGGGTTTTTCTCTGTTTTTGCTGTCCGAAACTTTGAATACTGTTTCATTTTGTTCCTGGTAATAATCCCAATCATCTTCTTCGGTTAACTTGTTTTTGTTCACGGAAATTGTTTTGGGTTTTGAATGCCTGATTTTGAATATTATTTCTCGCTTTTCAGGTGTATTGGATATCAATCCGGCTCTTGGTGCGATTTCAATTGTTAATCCATTGTGTTGTTGCACAGAGATGTTGGTTTTGGAATATGCGCCGTTTTCATGGGCGAATGTCTCTCCGTCATCCTCGTAAATGGTAAAACTGCTATTGTCGCCCGGGTATATCTCGAGGATCAGCGTATCATTTCTTTTCGGATCAATGTAATTGTAAAATGGTTGGTAAGGTAAAATCGCACCTGCTTTAACAAATAACGGGCCACCACGATTTTCAGGCACATGGGCTTTGATGGTTTGCCTGCCGTTTATTTTTTCACCGGTAAAATAATTAATCCATTGTCCATCAGGGATATAAATGGTATCCGAATAAGTCCCCACCAGCAGAAAATCACCCAACATGTATTGATGGGTAAGGGTGTCACAGGCCAGGTCATCTTCATATACAATGGGCATGGCCCTGGCTATAGGCATCCCGGTTTCATGGCCTTCGCGTGCGGTTGAATAGATATATGGAATGAGCCGGTAGCGGAGTTGTGAATAGTACCTGAAAATGTTAGTTTCTTCCTCGCCTAATAACCACGGATAATTCATAAATGTCCAGGAATTGAGTTGAGACCAGGGCAGTAAAAAACCAAAATGGATTCCCTCTTTCAGGTCTTTCACCCTTTCAAGCATATCGCAAGAGACATTCATGTGCCCGTTAAACCCCTGGTTTAAAATAATGGGGACAACTTTTGCCGCCCCACCGTTGTCGCCGGTGGTTGAGGCGCCCCAATGCTGGGTGCCCATGTAGCCACCACAGTAGTGATGAAAAGGCCTGTATCCCTGATTATCACGCACGTTTTGAAAATGCAGCTTGGTTAGCAGGACCTGGTTTATGAGGTGCATTTCCTTATCCGTGTACCCATTGTAATAATCCCTGTCCGGGTTTTCGTGTATGGTATAGGAAGGGTCCAGTTTATAGCCCCTGGCCCCGTCGTTTAAAAACCTGTTCAGGTGATCGAACCAGGATGTAAATTCCGGGATACCATTTTTGCACTGTTCAAGCAGAAGGCGGTTCTCGGCTTCTTTACTCAGGTCTTCATCTACGCATAACCAAAGCAAAAGATTAAACCCCATGCTTTTTAAACGGTGGATGAACATGAGTTTTTTAATGTCTTCCGGGTATTTCCATCCTCTGAAATCGGGGCGGTCAGGGATATATCGTTCACTGTTCCATTGCTTATCGGTGCTGTAGTCGTAGGTCTTTTGCATCCATTGCGTTTCGAGGCTGTAGACATCAATGGGGATGTTGTTTTTCCTAAACAGATAGGCATGGTTCATGGTACTAAACTGATCTTCCTGTGTATGTCCGCAAAAGGTTAATCCATAAGCCCACTGAGGCATCAGGTAAGGTTTGCCGGTTAGTTCGGTATACTGGTTAATCAATGCCTGCAGGTTTTCGCCCTGTAGTAAAAAAATATCAGGTTCATCCCCTTCGCTGTAAATGAACATTTCGTTTTCTCTGGAATGTCCCACATCGAAATATGTTTTGGTGGTAGAGTTAACGAGAATGCCATAGCCATCCGTGCTTAAAATTAAGGGAGCCGGCATTTCAGAGACCTGGTACTGCGCCCATATCCGGTATATTCCACTTCGCAGCTGTAGCCTGCCTTCTGATGAACTGCCCAGGCCAAAAAACCTTTCGTC
>CAZKIR010000288.1:0-5613 GCA_964552835.1 uncultured Bacteroidales bacterium | reverse complement strand
AGGTGCCCTCTGAAACGGTAAACAACATAAAAAATGAAACAAGGGGGTTTTTGAAAGTGTACGGGGAAAAGTAGAAGGAATGTTTTGCTGGATATTTTTTCAAGACAAGGATCTTTCCAAGGTTTTTACCACCAATCCTGCTCACCGTCCTTGTACATGAAAATCCGTTCTTCGCGGCCCCGGGACAAGTTTTTCAGCAAAAGCAAGGCACTTTTCGGTACATTTTCGAATTGCACGTGATAATCATTGGCCTTTGTCCGGCCCAAGGATTGCCACCCTTTATCAAACATAAGCAACTCGTAAGTATCACCAGGTTCTACGATGTTTAAATTGTTACGTGCCATGGCACGAAAAGAAGTAAGGTGTACGGCCTTGCCCATGTCCATGGCTACCCAGGTCCCGGCAGGGGCATTTAAATTGGTCCGGATGTTATTGTCAAAGGCATGTCCGAATTCGATAACATCCTGGGTGGTAACATCCGGTACACGGCCAAAAACTTTACCGTTTAGTTGCTTTCGTTCTCCCTCGTTTTCACGGGTAAAAAAATGAATCTCCGCTACCCTTACCTCGCTCGTGTCATTGCCCCTATACCTAAAATATCGATATTTTTTGGATGCGTTAACCGGAATTTCTTTAAAACTATAAAGGGCTGTATCAATTTCGTGCAAGGTAACAGCATGGTGAAAGTAAGGATGGTTAGCGCCCTGGATTTTTGCGCCGATCATGCCTTCCGCGAATGGCCTCATGGTGTATTTCACTGGAAATTTTCGGTACAGCACCACCTTTTCAGATTGTTCCCGACTGGGTTTTATATATTGCTTATCACCTGATCCTTCAGGCACGATAAACGGTGCAGCTAAAGGGGCAAACCCCTCGTTTGAATAATACGCCAGCAGATAAATACCATCCCGTCCAATGTTATGAAAACAGGCTTCTTGATTTATGATCTTCGTGTATTCTATGGCTTTTACCCCCGTACCATAGGTAAAAGATAACAGGTATACATATTCATGCAAAGGTGAATTCAGGGTAAATGTTAAATCAGTCTTGTCCATTCCGGGGTATTCATGGGTAACCCGTTTAATATAACTGGTCCGAAAACTCGGCGGGATTTGATTTATGGCCAATTGCCCGTTCAAGGCCTTCTTGTTTTTCCCAAAAGTATGCCTAGATATAGCCGTAACCTTTCCCGAACCGATAGGACATGCCGCTGTATCAAGCAACTCGATTTCATTTTCGCCCCCGTTAAAAGGTTTTATTCTTCCATCCTTGTCCAGTAAAACCGTCCATGAGTGGTTACCCGGGTACTCGCTATATTGCATGGTGAAATCGATGGACACGGGAAGGCCTATCGCCCGGGCTGCCATGCCAAAAATGTAATACCGGTGATAACAAGTCCCGCTCATGTGTTTCCAGGTATCGAGCGCGCCAAGTTGAGGCAGGAACCCTAACTCGTGGCTAAATTGAAACTTGCTGGCAATGACTTGGTTAAGTAATAAACATACTTCTTTCGGATCGCCCGGGTCCTCCAACGAATCTTCTATCCAAGCCAGTTCATCAAGAAAAAAGGAGCGCCAATTTTGCAAGGGCTCATCATACATTCGATAGGGCAATATCCATTCCTTGAATTGTTCAAAATTTAGATGGCTCGCCCAGGGCTTGTTTTTCCATACCTGAAAGGCCAGATCAATTTGCTGGATCAAAAATTTTGACTCCACAACCTGAACGTCCCTTGATATTTGTCTAGCCACGGGTATTTGTTGCCTTCTGGCTAGCTGTCCCCGTTGTTCACGGATGTAGGCATCTACCCGGTCTTGGCCGGCCCCCATGGCTTTTAGGCTGTCCAAACCTATCAACACCTTAAAAAATGCTGCATTGGTCGGATAATACCCCCCGGCCTTGTCCTCCATGTTGCCAATAAGGAAAAGGGCTGCCTGGTATTTTTCTTCGTCTCCTTTGTTTTGAAAGTGTCCTAGTACTTTTTCTAACGCTTGTCGGTTTGAGCCAGCTTGTTCCATGACCCGGGTAATTTTTTCCGGGTACTTGCTACATGAAAAAGTTACAAAAAACAACATTCCCACCAAAAATGCCTGCACTTTCCTGTATATATTGAATTTCACCCCGTAATACATAAGCTTTCCAATAAATTTCGTATGGCCAAGATAAGAAATAAATCTTTATTCTTTTTTTCAATAAGTCTTTTTCATGGGCCAGCTTGGCACGAAAGGGGTTATTCCCCCCACCTGAACTCCTCGATGCCCAGTATGCACTGTGCCAGTAGACGGGTGGAGGCATCCACGTCGGCCACGTGTACCGATTCGATAACCTGGTGTATATGGCGGGTTGGAATGGAAATGGCGCCCGCGATGGAACCGCTTTTTACCATGCGCTGCACGCCGGCCGTGTCGGTCCCGCCCTTGTCCATGAGGTCAGGCTGCCAGGGGATGTCATGCCGGGCAGCGGTTTCTTTCATGAATTTTACCATCCGCTGGTCGGCAATGGTCATGCCGTCCATTATTTTTATCCCCGCCCCCTTGCCCAGGGAGGTTACTTTCTCGTGCGGGGCGGCACCAGGCACGTCAAAAGCAATGGTGGTGTCGAGTGCGAAACCAAAATTTGGTTGTATCTGCAAGGCAGCTACCTGCACGCCCCGCACCCCTACTTCTTCTTGCACGGTAAACACGCCATACAGATCATAGGGCAATTCCTTGTCTTTTAACTGTTTTAAGCATTCTATCAAAATATATACCGAAACCCGGTTATCAAGGGATTTGCCGTTCACGCATTGCCCCATTTTTATGCATTCCCGTTCGCGGGTAATGGGGTCCCCGATTTCCACGTGTTTTTCTACTTCTTCCCTGGGCATGCCCAGGTCGATAAAATAATCTTTTAACTCGGCCGGCTTTTTCTTTTCTTCCTCGTTCATCAGGTGGATAGGCTTCGAGCCCATCACCCCTAATAAATCCTCGCGACCGTGCACGATCACCCGCTGGGCCGTGAGGGTTTTAGGATCGTAGCCGCCCAGGGGCAAAAAATGCACGAAACCCTCATCATCTATATGTTTCACGATAAAACCAATCTCGTCCATGTGGGCTGCTACCATCACCCGTTTGTCATTTTTTCCTTGCCGGAATAGCACCAGGTTGCCCATGTTGTCGATCGACACCGAATCGACCAGGTTTTTTGTTTCTTCTATGATCAAATCCCGTACGGGCTTCTCAAAACCCGGAGCTCCAGGGATTTCGCTAATTTTTTTTAAAAGTGTAAAATCCATTTGTAATAATTTATCTTGATAAAATATTTTTCGTCCTCGTTTTTAAACTGGAAAGCTCTACCCGAAAAGCCAGCGAAATAAGTTCATGTTGCCTCAATTTCCCGACTAGATCATCGATATCTGAAGGTTCAATTTCTCCTTTGACCTTCAACAAGTAATCAATGTTTTTCATTTCTTTTGCCAGGAAACCGTTTTCGCTCGTGTTCGCGTACAAGTTATATTGTACAAAATTATCCCCATCGTCGTATTGATAGGCAGGGAATTCCAGTATTTCGTCACCTTTGGCCGCGGGCACTTGCAGCTTCCCGGCCCGGGCCAGTTGAATGCCCAAGGCCTGGTTGATGGCCCAGGTAACCCGGTAATCGTTCTCGTGCGAAGATATGCCAACGAGCTCGTGGTTTTCTTCTGTGCCAAGCGATAATTTATGTTTTTTCACGGTCATGATCAAGTATTTATCAATGCATTTTGGATATAATGGTACAATGCCCGGTCAATTTTTTCTTCTTGCAAAATATTTGTTGCTGTTATTTTGTCCTCGTTTAATTGGGCAGTAAGCTGATCCAGCCCCCCGAATTTCTTCTCGTCGCGTATCCTTTGCATGCATACGATGGTAATATTTTTCTTGTAGATGCTGGCATCAAAATCAAAAAAATGTACCTCCACCCGTTTTTCTTTTTTCGATTCCTCGATGGTAGGTCGAATTCCTATGTTCATCATCCCCGGGTAAAATTCCTCGTCTACCAGCCCGTGTACGGCATACACCCCGTCGCGGGGCAATTGCTTGTAGGGGTGCCCGATCTCGATATTGGCCGTGGGGAAGCCAATTTGGCGGCCGATCCGGTTACCGGAAATGATGTTTCCCGAGATAAAATACGGGTAGCCAAGCATCTTGTTGGCATCGCGAATCTTACCTTCCTTCAAAAAATTTCTGATTTTCGTGGAACTCACGGCAATGCCCGTTTCTTTTTTTTCTTTAATTTTCTCGAGGGTAAAACCAAATTCCTTCGAGATATTCAGGAGGTTCGAGTAGTTGCCGTCCCTGTTTTTGCCAAAATGGTGGTTAAAACCTACCACCAGGTGGTGTACCCCGATTTCTTTTACCAAATATTGCTGGATAAATTCCCGGGCGGTGAGTTGGGCAAATTGCCGGGTAAAGGGCATGATGACCAAGTTGTCGACACCCAGGCTGTCCAGCAATAATTGCTTCTCGGGCATGGTGTTCAGGAGCTTGAAATCATGGTCTACCTTTCTCAGGATCAAGCGGGGGTGTGGCCAGAGCGTAACCAATACCGATTCACCACCCTTTTCACTGGCTGCCTGGTTCAGCCTATCGAGCACGATTCGGTGACCGGCATGCACCCCGTCAAAAATCCCGATGGTTACCACGGGCTTAGGTATGGCCTCGATCGACATCCGGTTGAAAACCTTCATTTTTGCCTCCTGTTTTAATGCAAAAATACAATTTTATGGCAAACTACACTTTTTGCCTTTTGTTCAGGAAAAAAACAATAAAAAAAAGGCCACCCGAACGGGAAGCCTTTATTTTATCCTTTAAAAAAAAATGTTACGGGGAAATCTGCTTCTGGATAGGCACTTCAAGAATCTTCTCGTAATCAAGCACCGCTTCCTGAATTACCTCGTCGTCCTCGTCATAGTACCATTTAATGTTGATTTCATGCCCCATTTCCATGTATTTTTTGGCTATCTTAAAAATATATAAAAGCCATTTCGAGGTAGAAGTGTTGTAATACAAAAGATGAATGTTGAACTGGGTAAGGGCATGTGGCGAACCAAAATACTCTTCTAGTTTATCAACGATGGGTTGATAAAATTTACCGGCATCCTCTGGTATTGAATTCCCTTTTAACTCGAAAACCCCTTTTCCAGGGTTTAACAATACCGTTGGGACCTTCCTGCTTCCTTGAATGTTGATGTTTTCCATACTTCTGCAAATAAATTATTTTGTTTTAGGTTACGTTTTTTTTTCTATCGTGTTTCTTTTTGTTGAAAAAAAATATGAACCATTTTTTGAAATATTTGTTTTGATGATTTATCTTACATCACTGTTTGTTAAAAACAAAACTCACAAGAAAAAATGAAGAAAAATATTTTTTTTAAGGCCTGCGCGACAGGCCTCTTTTTAATTGCGTTAAACGCGTGCAACCAGCAAGAAAAAAAAGCTTTTAGCGATACAGGGATAGAACGGAAAGTGGATTCCGTGCTAAAGATGATGACCCTGGACGAGAAAATTGGACAATTGAACCAGTATAACGGTTCCTGGGACGTGACTGGCCCCATGCCGAAAGAAGCCGGAAACAGGGATAGGTATAACGACATTA
>CAZKIR010000287.1:1779-5631 GCA_964552835.1 uncultured Bacteroidales bacterium | reverse complement strand
GGTTTCGGTGCAGGCATGGGACTGCATAACATGAAAAGCAACGCGGATTATCTTGATATCCGCAGCGAAGTGGGCCAGGGCACGGAAGTGGATATAATCGTGAATGTTAAAAAATACACGGGAGAGTAAATGGCAGAAAAAGCCTTTCATCATGCGCTAAAAATTGATCAGGGGACATGCATCGGGTGTGCCCATTGCATGAAAGCTTGTCCTACCGAGGCCATCAGGGTACAGGGGGGCAAGGCATACTTGTTGGAAAACCGTTGCGTGGACTGTGGCGAATGTTACCGGGTTTGCCCGGTGAACGCTATAAGCGTGGAGCATGACGATTTTGCTGAAATTTTTAATTTTAAATACCGGGTTGTCTTGTTGCCCGGGGTGTTTTTAGGCCAGTTTCCCGAGAAAATAAGCCTTGAAAAGGTAAAAAACGCGCTTAATGATCTGGGTTTTACCCATGTATATGAAATTGAGAAACAAGTAGAGTTCTTTAAAGAAAAATTTAACGAGGTGATCCGGCACAGCGGGCAGGAAAAACCCTTGATCTCCTCTTTTTGCCCTGCCGTGGTAAGGCTTATCCAGGTCGAGTTCCCTGCTTTGGTGCCTAGGATTTTGCATTGGAAAGCCCCTTTGGACGTGGCGGCATTTTATTGCAAGAAAAACTTGCTGGAAGCTGGCATTGAAGAAAAAGATATCGGGATTTTTTACGTAACCCCTTGTGCCGCCAAGATAGCTGCTGTAAAAAGCCCGGTTGGGGAGGAGAAATCCCTGATTAAAGGGGTGATTAACATGGATTTTTTATACAACAAGGTGTTAAAAAACATATACGGGCATGCCGGCACGGATGAAACCGGGGAAACCCTGGAAGGGTATTTTAACCAGGACATCCTTTGGAGTTTGACCGGGGGCGAAGCCCGGCACATGAAAGGAAAAAGCCTCTCGATCGATGCCATGCATAACGTGATCGAGTTTTTGGAAAGGGTAGAAGACGATGAAATCAGCGGGGTTGACTTTCTCGAGTTAAGGGCTTGTGATCAAGGCTGCGCCGGGGGAATATTGGCTTCTGAGAACCGGTTTTTAACGGTAGATAAGCTGAACAAACTGGCTTCGGCAAACAATGACGCGTTTCGTTCTACTTCAGCCTATAAGGAATTTTGGGAGTACTTGCAAAAACACATGAGGCTTGACAAGATCAAGCCCCGTTCGATTTTAAAACTGGACGAGGACATGCAAAAGGCCATGGATAAAATGGCCAGGGTACGAAAACTCATGTGTTTTTTGCCCGGGATTGATTGTGGGGTTTGCGGGGCACCCAGTTGCAACGCGCTGGCCGAAGACGTGGTAAAAGGCCATGCCCATATCTCGGATTGCTTTTTTATTCAAAGGGGGATGGAGCAAAATAATAAGCTAGGCCAGCAAACAGCATTGAATATCATGGAAAAAATCTGGGGCAAGGGTCGTTTTGAAAAAGATTGTTACAAGAAAGGAGCTGAAAATGAAGGTATCTGATATAATAGATAAATTAGGGTTAATAGTATTTGGTGGCCAAACTGGCTTGGAAAACGAAGTAGGTGGAGGATATGTTTCCGATTTGTTGAGCGATGTGATGGGAAATGCTCGCGAAGGCCAGGTTTGGATCACCTTGCAAACCCACCAGAACGTGCTGGCCATTGCTTCTTTGAAAGAGTTGGCAGCGGTTATCCTGGTGAAAGGCTTATCACCCGACCAGGATACCTTGAAAAAAGCAGATGAGGAAGGTATCCCCTTGTTGGGGACCAAAAGCGAAACTTTTGAACTGGCAGGTAAGCTACACGGGCTGATTACTGCATGATGCAATATTACAAGGCAGATTTACACGTGCACACGGTCCTTTCCCCTTGCGGGGATTTGGAAATGAGCCCCGGCAATATCATTGCCCAGGCCAAGAGAAAAGGCCTGGACATTATCGGGATAGCGGATCATAATAGCACCAGGAACGCCCGGCTCACGCGTGAAATGGGCAAAAAGGCAGGCATCACCGTACTATGCGGTGCCGAGGTAAACACCCGGGAAGAAGTGCACTGCCTCACGTTCTTTGAACAAGATGATGAATTAGAGGATTTTCAACAATTCCTTGACCAAAATTTGCCGGCCATGAAAAATGACCCAAGAAGGTTTGGGTTCCAGGTAGTGGTAAACGAGAAGGATGAAGTAGTGGAGGAAATTGATAATTTGCTGATTTCCGCGTTAAGCGTGGGGATCGAGGCGATGGAGCAGGAAGTAAGGAAAAGGAACGGCCTTTTTATCCCGGCCCATGTTGATAGAATGTATAATGGGCTGATAGGACAATTAGGGTTCATGCCAGAAACCTTGACCCCGGATGCCATCGAGATATACCGTAAAACGGATGCCAAAGCCTTTCTTGAAACCCGGCCGGAACTGGAAACATTCCCGGTTATCCGCTCTTCGGATGCCCATTTTGTTGACGATATCGGGAAAGGCTACACGGAATTTTTCTTGGAGGCCCCGGGCTTCCGAGAGGTTCAAAAGCTATTCAGGGAAAAAAGCATGGATAAAATCAAGTGGCCATGAAAGACTTAGCAATGCACGTGATGGACATAACCCAAAATTCTATCCGCGCCGGGGCTAAACTCGTTCAAATTACCATGGACGAGCAACCAGAAAAGGATTTTTTTACCCTTCGCGTGATAGACGATGGGAAAGGGATGGACGGGGAAATGGTCAAAAAGGTACTGGATCCTTTTTTTACTACCCGGGATACACGAAAAGTAGGATTGGGGGTACCGTTGCTTAAACAAAACGCGGAACAGTGCGGGGGAAAACTAAATCTCAGGTCCGTGCCTGGTACCGGGACACGCATTGAAGCGGTGTTCGGGTACCATCATCTTGATCGCCCTACCCTTGGGGATATAGCGGGGACAGTTTCCTTGCTCATTTTTGGCAATCCCTCGTTAGATTTTGTATACAAGCACGTTTACATGGAAAGGGACTGGCAGTTGGATACCCGGGAAGTAAGGGAAATTTTAGGGGATACGCCTATAAACAGTCTTGAAGTCCGAAAATTCATCAAAGAAATGATAGAAGAAAATTTAGAGGAGCTAAAAAGCGGGTAAAGGCTTCATAATGAATAGAATAAAAGTATACATGTTGTATAATATATTTGATAATTGGGTGATAATTCGTAATTTAGCGGACCCTATTCAAGAACAATAAAATATTTTAACAGATAAAAAAAATCAAAAATTATGGCAAAAGTTAAATCCCTGGACGATTTGAAACGCATGAAAGAAGCGTTCCAATCAAAAATTAACCTTCGGGAAAAAGGCTCGGGAACGGAGGACATGGTGCAGGTAAAAGTGGCTATGGCTACCTGTGGCATTGCCTCGGGCTCGAAAGAAATCATGGAATTTTTCATGGACGAACTGGACAAAAGGGGCATTGATGCCGTGATAACCCAAACCGGGTGCATGGGCTATTGTTATGCCGAACCCACGATAGAAGTTACCTTGCCCGGTGAAAACCCCATTGTATACGGCTACGTGGACAAGGACAAGGCTGACGAGATCATCGAGAAATACATCAAGAACAAAGAATTAGTTGACGGGATTATCCCGGATAATTACGAAACCATCGATAATAAATAAAAGGAGGCATTAAGAATGGCAAAATATAAAATGCACTTGCTTGTTTGCGGGGGGACCGGTTGCCGCGCATCAGCAAGCGATTCTATCGAAACCAACCTGGAAAAGGAATTAAAAGAAAAAGGACTGGAAAACGAAGTTCAAGTAATCATGACCGGGTGTTTTGGCTTTTGCGAGAAAGGGCCTATCGTGAAAGTGTTGCCCGACAACACTT
>CAZKIR010000287.1:0-1769 GCA_964552835.1 uncultured Bacteroidales bacterium | reverse complement strand
CGTGGAGGTTAAACCGGAAGATGCTAAAGAAATCGTGGAAGAGCACGTGGTGAAGGGACGTAGGGTTGAAAGGTTGTTGTACACGGACCCGAAAGAGAAAAAACACGTGAGCGATTCAGAACACATGGGTTTTTACAAGAAACAATTACGGATTGCCTTGCGTAATTGTGGTTTCATTAACCCTGAAAACATTGACGAGGCCGTGGCACGCGACGCGTATGCCGCCCTTGGGAAGGCCCTTACGGGCATGAGCCCCGATGACACCATAGAAGAAATCAAAAAATCTGGCCTCAGGGGCCGCGGGGGCGCTGGTTTCCCTACAGGGATAAAATGGGAACTGGCCCGGAAAAACCAAGCCGACGAGAAATACGTGGTTTGCAATGCCGACGAGGGCGACCCCGGGGCTTTCATGGACCGTTCCATCCTGGAAGGTGATCCGCACACCGTGCTTGAAGCCATGGCCATTTGCGGCTATTGCATCGGGTCCAGTATTGGCCTTATTTATATTCGTGCCGAATATCCCTTGGCCATTAAACGTTTGAACATTGCCATCGAACAAGCCCGCGAGTATGGCTTGCTCGGGAAAGACATCATGGGCACCGGTTTTGATTTTGATATCCAGTTGCGCTATGGCGCCGGGGCTTTTGTTTGTGGTGAAGAAACTGCCTTGATCCACTCCATGGAAGGCGGGCGCGGCGAACCTACCTTTAAACCGCCCTTCCCGGCCGAAAGTGGTTTCATGAACAAGCCTACCAACGTGAACAACGTGGAAACCCTGGCTAACATCCCGGTTATCCTGTTAAAGGGATCGGATTGGTTCAGTAGCATTGGCACGGAAGATTCAAAAGGGACCAAGGTATTTGCCCTGGCAGGAAAAATTAATAACGTCGGATTGATAGAAATCCCCATGGGAACGACCCTTCGCGAGGTGATATTTGAAATTGGCGGGGGCATTAAAAACGGGAAAAAATTTAAAGCCGTGCAAACAGGTGGTCCGTCTGGCGGTTGCCTGACCGAGAAACACCTGGACACCCCCATCGACTATAAAAACTTGATAGCCGCTGGTTCTATGATGGGCTCTGGCGGGATGATCGTGATGGACGAGGACGACTGCATGGTGTCCGTGGCACGTTATTTCCTGGATTTTACGGTGGACGAATCATGTGGAAAATGCTCGCCATGCCGTATTGGTAACAAGCGCTTGTACGAGATGCTCATGAAAATTACCAAGGGGGATGGCAAACCCGAGGACCTTGACTTGTTGCGTAACTTATCGAACGTGATCAAGGACACTTCTCTTTGTGGCTTGGGACAATCTGCCCCGAACCCGATCATATCTACCATGGAGCATTTCATGGACGAGTACGAGGCCCACATCAACGATGGTAAATGCCCGGCCGGTGTTTGTAAAGATTTGATGCAATATAAAATTGATGGCGAGAATTGCGTGGGTTGTACGGCATGTGCCCGTGCCTGCCCGGTGAACGCGATTTCCGGCGAAAGAAAACAAGTGCACGAGATTGACCAATCCATTTGTATCAAGTGCGGTGCATGTATAGAAAAATGTAAGTTTGATGCAGTATTTGTTGCATAATTAACGAGTAAAAATTAAGAATGATGGAAAAAGTTAAATTAACTATCGATAATAAACAGGTAGAAGTCAACAAGGGGGCTAGCGTCCTGGAAGCAGCCCGTACAGTCGGCATAGAAATCCCTACCCTCTGCCACATGAAGCTTGACGACATGAACATTGAAAACAAGCCGGGCGG
>CAZKIR010000286.1:0-5634 GCA_964552835.1 uncultured Bacteroidales bacterium | reverse complement strand
TTTTCCGGGGG
Organism: uncultured Bacteroidales bacterium; assembly: GCA_964552835.1. Taxonomy (GTDB): domain Bacteria; phylum Bacteroidota; class Bacteroidia; order Bacteroidales; family CAYFUP01; genus CAZKIR01. Next base: position 5,623 of record CAZKIR010000286.1, on the reverse strand, counting down.
GGCAAACGGTATCCGTGCTTGGCAAATACGAACGCTTGGCCCGGGGTCGTATTCTAATCCCAATGAATTCAGGTTATACCCGAACCAAACGGCAGATATGAAAATCGAGGCTAATTTCGAGTACCGTTTCCACTTGATTTCGCCGATCGAAGGGGCAATGTTTGTTGATATGGGCAATATATGGGCTATAACCCCCAGGGACGAGAGGCCAGGGGCTTTGTTTACCTTTCCCGGTTTTTACAAGGATATTGCCGTGGGCACTGGTATTGGTACCAGGCTTGATTTTTCTTTCTTTTTGTTTCGCGTTGATATTGGCATGAAACTCCGCGACCCGGCGCTAGATAACGCTAACAAGTGGGTTTTTATGAACCGTGGCCTTAATTGGTCAAATGATTTTAACGTGACACTGGGTATTGGCTATCCATTTTAATCTTAAATAACGTCTCTTTGAAAACGCCACTAAATAAAAGCCCAAAAAGATTTAACTTAAATTTAATTTACTAGCCTTAAAATCTAAACGAATATTTCATTTTTATTTATATCTTTGCAGCTCAACTTTTTAACCTGCGTACATCTTGTTGATATTGAAAGGTATGCAGGTTAAAAACAATAGTTTATAATTGTTTAATAATAAATATCCATTAAGATGAAAGTTTTTGATAAAGTAAAACCAGGCGTTGTTACCGGTGAAGGCGTAAGTGAAATATTTAAGATTGCAAAAGCCAATCAATTCGCGTTGCCAGCCGTTAACGTGGTTAGTACAAACAGTGTGAATGCCGCGCTCGAGTCCGCTAAAAATGTTAATTCGCCTATCATGATCCAATTTTCCAATGGCGGGGCTGTATTTTTTGCTGGAAAATCCCTTTCGAATGACAACCAACAAGCAGCTATCGCCGGGGGCATTTCCGGTGCCAAGCATATTCATCATATGGCCGAATTATATGGTGTGCCCGTGATATTACATACCGACCATGCTGCCAAAAAATTATTGCCTTGGATAGACGGGCTACTTGATTATGGTGAAAAACATTACAAGAAATATGGGAGGCCACTCTATAGTTCACATATGCTTGATTTGTCAGAAGAACCTCTCGAGGAAAATATTGAAATTTGTAAGAAATACCTTGAACGCATGAGCAAGATGGGCATGACCTTGGAAATAGAACTGGGCGTAACCGGTGGGGAAGAGGACGGCGTGGACAACACGGGAATTGATAATTCCTTGTTATATACGCAGCCCGAGGAAGTTGCCTATGCTTACGAAGAATTAAAAAAAGTAAGTGACCATTTTACTATTGCAGCCGCGTTTGGTAATGTTCACGGTGTTTACAAGCCTGGTAACGTTCAGCTAAGGCCGGACATCCTGAAAAATTCACAAGAATTTATCAAAGAAAAATATGGAACCGGCGATAACCCCGTGAATTTCGTGTTCCATGGTGGTTCAGGTTCTTCTAAAGAAGAAATCAAAGAAGCGATAAGTTATGGGGTTATCAAGATGAACATCGATACTGATACCCAATGGGCCTACTGGAACGGTGTAAGGCAATACGAGGCCGCTAATCATGATTACTTGCAAGGCCAAATTGGAAACCCGGAAGGTGAAGATAAGCCAAACAAGAAGAAATATGATCCCCGTGTTTGGTTGCGTGAAGGTGAAAAATCCATGGCAAAAAGGCTCGAGTTGGCTTTTGAAGAATTAAACTGCCTGGATCGAAACTAATATTTGCCCCTCAACGGCAATGCCCCTAAATTACCATGTTTTCATTGGCGGGCCCGTGTGTAGGCAAAATAAAATAAAGAGCTGTTCAGGGTTGTTTCCCTGGGCAGCTTTTTGCTATAACAAAAAATTTGATAACTAGTTTCAATGGTAAAACGCCTGGGAAAAAGGATCGGTCAGAAACTGGCTAACAACAACTTGTTGATCAGGAGGGACTCTTTTACCAGTAAATTTGGAGTGTTGGCCGCTGGGAAACATTTGGAAATTTCCCTACATTACCGGGATTTATGGCGGGGGGGCTTTTTTCCTGGTTTACCTGGCTTTTATCCTAATTATCGGGTTGCCCGTGATGTTGTCCGAATTTACCATTGGAAGAAGTGCCCGGCGTAATGCTTTTGGCTCTTTTAAGCGCCTTGCCCCTGGCTCACCTTGGTATTTAATTGGCTTGATGGGCGTGGTATCGGCTTTTACCATTTTATCTTTTTATAGTGCCGTCGCCGGCTGGACGCTGGAATATATTTTTCATGCCATTAACGATAATTTTGCCGATAAAACCCCAGGACAGCTTGAAAATCTCTTTAATACTTTTACCCATGGCATTTTTCGGCCTATTATCTGGCAATTTATATTCATGGTGCTTACTGCCTGGATTGTTATGGCCGGTATTAAAGATGGCATCGAGAGGTACGCGAAAATATTAATGCCCCTGTTGCTTGTTTTAATAATTATATTAGACATACGTGCAGTTACCTTGCCAGGTGCTTCCAAAGGATTGGCTTTTCTGTTCAAACCAGATTTTTCTAAGCTCACTACCGAAGGTATTCTTAGCGCCCTTGGCCACGCGTTTTTTTCCTTAAGCTTGGGTATGGGCACTTTAATTACCTATGGATCATATATAAATAAAAAAGATAACTTGGCCAACACGGCTGTTGAGGTTTCTGCCGCTGATACTATTATTGCTGTTTTGGCCGGGATTGCCATTTTTCCTGCCGTTTTTGCTTTCGGGATAGAACCATCTTCTGGCCCCGGCTTGATATTTATTACCCTGCCTAATATTTTTGAACAAATGGCAGGCGGGTATGTTTTTTCAATTCTTTTCTTTATGTTACTTGGCATCGCGGCACTTACTTCTGCCATCTCCGTTTTAGAGGTTGTAGTTGCTTACTTTTCAGAAGAATTGAACATGAAAAGAAGGCAGGCAACCATTGTTGCCTCGCTCTTGATTTTTAGCCTCGGCGTTTTGTGTTCTTTATCAATTAGCAAATTCACCGATATTACCCTTTTTGGGTTAAACATTTTTGATTTTCTAGATTTTGCTTCTGCGAATATCCTTTTACCCTTGGGCGGGCTGTTTATCGCTACCTTCATGGGCTGGGTTTATGGAAGGAAACGGGTATGGAAAAGGATTACTAATGAAGGTGAACTGAAAGCAAAATATTTTCCCTTCTATTTTTTCCTTATCCGTTTTGTTGCACCCTTGGCCATTACCATAGTTTTTCTGCAAGGCCTGGGCCTGCTCCCATTTTAATATTCCTGGCAGCTCCTTATTTGATAAGGCAATCCTATAGTTGTTGTAATTCAATAAAAAATTTTGTATATTGTACAAGCTTTTTATATAGATAATTGCATGTTACCGTGAAACCTGTCCTGGAATATATCCGTTCCCTTTTTTCCCATACTAGCAAAGAGCGATTAGGGATCCTCGTGCTATCAGGCATCCTGCTTATCGTTATTTTTTTATGGCAATTTGATCCCTTTACTAAAAAGCCTGAAAAACCTGATTTTACCCGTTTTGTCCCCGAACTTGAAAAGTTCAGGGATGGCCTGAAAAAAATAGAGAAAAAAAGTAGCCCGGTTAAAATTGAAAAACCCCCTGAGCTATTTACTTTTGATCCAAATACCATAACGCTGGAACAATGGGTAAATCTTGGCATGCCAAAGTGGAAAGCTCAAATAATCAAAAACTATTTGGCAAAAGGTGGCAGGTTTTACCAAAAAGAAGATTTGAAAAAAATATATGGCATCACGGAACAAGAATACATGTATTTAAAACCCTATATGAATATTATCATAAAGGAAAAAAAATGGACTGATGGAAAAAGGGTATCCCATGAAGATAAACCAGGGCATCCAATTCCGGAAAAGGATAAACCGCCCCGGCGTTTTTCTTTGAATCATTCCGATTCCATTAACTTGCAAAAAGTTCCCGGGATTGGCCCGGTATATTCTTCCCGGATTATTCGTTATCGTGAAATGGTAGGTGGTTTCGTGAATCTTGGGCAAGTTATGGAGGTGTATGGATTAGATACCTGCCTTATGCCGGTCCTCGAAGAGTATATGTATGTCGATTCATCAGGGATTCGAAAGTTAAACCTGAACCAGGTTCAGGCATGGCAACTTCATAATCATCCTTATTTGTCTCGTTATCAAGCTAAGGCGATAATACAATATCGAGAATTTAAAGGAAAAATATCAACCGTTTCAGATTTGTTAGACGATAAGGTGTTGCCAGATCCTGTTTTCCATAAAATAGAACCATATTTTACTGTCTTCGAGGAATAATTAAATTTTTTAGCATATACTGAACTTTTTGCCATATTTTTTGTTTTAAATTTGGTTTCTTGATTTTTTTTCTTATAATATAATTTGTTTAAATATTGGCATACAGGTTTTTATAAAAAGATTGAATAAAAAATAGTTAGGAAGACGAATAATTATGTTTGAAAATTATTTCCAAATTAATACCTTTGCGACTCTGATTTTTAAACCTTTTTATTAAAATATTAATTTTTAATACGTTATAAAATATGATTATAATACCTATTAAAGAAGGTGAGAATGTCGAGCGGGCATTAAAAAAATTCAAAAGAAAGTTTGAAAAAACTGGAATCATGAAAGAAGTTCGTGAAAGACAAGCCTTCGCGAAGCCTTCAGAAAAGAAAAGAGAAACAATAAAAAAAGCTGTTTATCGTCAGCGTTTGCAACGTGAAGAGGAATAACTAGCTATTGCTGCCCCTTGCCAATTTTACATTAATATATATGGATAAGGAGGATTTTCTCAAATATTTAAAAAACGAGAAAAGGTACTCCCCCAGGACAATCGGATCGTATGAAACCGATATTAACGCTTTCCAGGCGTATTGCTTGTCCAGGGAAGAGGAGACGCTTAGAAATGTATCCCCGAAAACCATTCGTTCTTGGGTCGTTTACATGTTAGAAAATAAACTATCACCGAGAACGGTAAACCGCAAACTTTCTACATTAAATGCTTTTTACCAGTACTTGTTAAAACAATCCCTGGTTGCCCATAACCCTTTAGAACAAGTTGCGGCACCGAAAAGCCGGAAACGGTTGCCCGAGTTCGTGGATGAAGTAGATTTGGAAAAGCTCTTTGATAAAATTGATTTTGGTAATGGTTTTAAAGGGACACGGGATAAAATAATCATGGAACTGTTTTACCATTCCGGGATGCGGCTGTCTGAATTAATTAACCTTAAGGACAGCGATATAGACAAAAATGATCAAAGCTTGAAGGTTATGGGGAAAAGAAACAAGGAAAGGATTATCCCCCTGTTGCCCTCGATTGTCCATAGCCTTGGTTCATATATTCGAGCGAGGGACGACGAGTTTTCGGGTATTGATTGCCCGAAGCTTTTTTTAACCGACAAGGGAAAGCCCGTTTACGAGAAATTCGTGTACCGGTTGGTCAATAAATACCTTTCGCTGGTGACTACTATAGAGAAAAAAAGCCCTCATGTTATCAGGCATTCTTTTGCTACACACATGCTTAACAGGGGAGCAGATTTAAATACCATAAAAGAATTGCTTGGCCATTCAAATTTAGCCGCCACGGAAGTATACACGCACAACACGTTTGAAAAATTAAAAAAAGTATATAATCAAGCC
>CAZKIR010000285.1:0-5693 GCA_964552835.1 uncultured Bacteroidales bacterium | reverse complement strand
ATTATAATAGAACAAGGCCGTGTTTTCGATTTTCACTTTTTTTAGCGTGATCTTAAGCCCTTTCGAGCTTTCTTTCTTTTTCCAGATTTCAAGGTTAAGGTTCCCCTCCCTGTCCATTAAAATATTAAGCTTGCCCTTGTCTACTTTTATACCTTGCAAATGGTATTGCCCTTTTAAAAACCGGATAAGGTTGAACTGGAGTGAGACAGTCTCGAAAAAACAAAGCTCCTCGATTCCTTTAAATTGTTGTTCGAAGCCTGGAGGGTTTTTAACGTGTACTTCACGAAATTCGAAACCAATCTCCGGAAAATCCCTGATCATGTTGATTTTTATTTCTTTGACCGAAACCGGTGCCCTAAGGTTTTTATTTAGCTCGTTGATTAAAACTTGGTTGGTTTCTTCCTTATAATATCGGTTTAGAATAAATCCGGCAGCCACTAGCAACAAGGTGCCGATCAGTAAAGTCCAGGTTATATACTTGATAATTTTTATCATTTTTTTATAAAAATAACCGTTTTTTCATGGTAGGGCCATTTTTAAGATATACCCATTTTGTTCTCGTTAAACGGTGATAAAATTAAATAAGTAGAATGATTTAACCATGCTTTTAGCTAGAAAATTATGCTTAGGCTAGAGGGTGGTTTTTTTCATAGGAAAAACCTGCTTTTGGGGAGGTTGGATATGTTAGCAAAAAAACCAGTATAATTGCCCGCGAGGCAATAAGGTTTGATGACCGGGGGGTCAGGGTTGCAGGTGGTTCATTGATTCCGAAAACCATTTTATCAATACCCGTTTCACGATATCTACCTTGGCAGGCTTGTAAATAAAATCGTCCATACCGCAGTTGATTGCTTTTTCCCTGTCCTCGGCAGAGATATCGGCTGTCATGGCAACAATCGGGTACTTGTGCCCCAGTTCCCTAATTTTTTCTGTTGCTTCGATGCCTCCTATCACGGGCATTAACAAATCCATGAAAATAATGTCGTAACCGTTTTCCTGGGTTTTTTCAATGGCTTCTTGCCCGTTTTTGGCCAGGTCGATGTTATAGCCAAGTTTCTTGAAAATATTTTGGGCTACTTTTTGGTTTATCAAGTTATCTTCTGCCACCAGGATGGAAATGTCTTTTTTCAATTTGTCGAGGCCTTCCAGTATTCCCTCGTCAATTTCAATGTTCGGGAAGTTATCCTGGATAATATCGAAAATTTCTGACATCTCGAATGGTTTTACCAGGTAGTAATCCACGCCCAGGCGTTTGCTTTTCACGAAATTCCCGATTTTGTCGTTTGAACTCAGGATAATGATCAGGAACTTGTCCGACATGCCCTCGTCATATAGCTTGCGGGCCACGAAAAAACCGTCTGAATTCGGGGTATCAAAAATAAACAGGATTTTAAACCCGTTTTCCATCATGGATGGGTTGCGTTTAACCAAGTCCATGGTGCCTTTTTGGAAAGGGGTTATCTGGGTGGTCAGGCCAAAATTCTTGGCTGCTTGTACAAGGGCATTTTCCAATTCTTTTTCATGCCCGATTATCAAGCACTTGATATCATTAAATTGTTTGATATTGGTGAAGTTAAATTCCTTGTCCAGTTTTTCGTTGGAGAAGCATTCGATAGTAAAGCCAAACTTGGATCCCGGGTAATTCGGGTTGGTGGAAATGGAAGAGGGGCTTTCTACCCAAATCTCACCGTTCATCAATTCCACGAGCTGTTTGGCAATGGTGGTCCCCAATCCGGTACCCCCGTATTTTCTCGAGGTCGAACCTTTTGCCTGGTTAAACGAGCCAAAAATATTGTCGAGGTTTTCCTTTGGAATGCCAATACCGGTATCTTCCACGGTGAACAAGACGGTTATGTCGCCCAGGCTTTCCTTGATAAATTCTACGCGAACAAGTATCTCGCCCTCGTGGGTAAATTTCACGGCATTGCTTAAAAGGTTCGCGATAACTTGTCGTAGCCTGAAGGGATCCCCAATAATATTGTCGGGCACCTTAGAAGATATCTCCAGGTTTATTTCCACTCGTTTTTCCCTGGCTTTTTGTTTAAAAAGGGCAATGGTTGTTTCCAGCTCTTCTTTTAGCTTAAAGGGCACTTCTTCCAATAACATTTTCCCGGCTTCTATTTTAGAAAAATCCAGGATGTCATTAATGATGGACAAGAGCAAATCGGCTGATTTTTGTATGATCTTGGCTGTTTCTTGTTGTTCCCTGGTTAAATCCTGGTTCATCAAGACTTCTGCCATCCCGATAATCCCGTTCATGGGGGTACGTATCTCGTGGCTCATCTTGGCCAGGAAGTCGGATTTGGAATTATTGGCCGCGATCTCTAGTTTCCGGCTTTTTTCCAGAGGTGAAATATCAATAAAAGCCTCAAGCGACATGTCTTTCTTGTTATATAGAATGGGCACGGCCCGCTTGTAAAGCACGATTTCTTCACCTTTTTTATTATAATACACATACTTGTTGGTATCAAAATTAAACTCGCGGCCATCTTTGCCAGAGCTTTTAACGGTTACCAGTTTGTTCGATATATTTTTACCGATCACCTCGTTTTGGCTTTCCATGTGCAACATGTTGGCAGCAGCCGTGTTGGCCATGTTTACCTTTTGGTTCCTGTCAAGTACGAGTACCCCGATGGGTATATTTTCGAACACTGATTGTAACTCTTTCAGGCCTGCCCCTGCCTTGTCCCTTGCTTTTGAAACCCTGGTAAGCAGGTACACGAGCAAACCTACGAAAAGAAATACAGCGATAAATGTTATCACTAGTGGTATCAATTGGTTAATCAAAAATACCCGGGTTTTTTCAGGAAAAAAAGAAAATATTAATATGTATTCCTGGTTCATTAACTCGGTCGAGTTATAAGCAGAAATAACTTCTTTCTTCGCTGCCCCGCTTTTTAGTTTATGCTTGAGAAGGCCCGTTTTACCGGCCTTGAGGTTAGATAAAATGGTTTCGGTTTCCTGTATTTCTTGGTATGTTTGGCCCGTGGGCGATTGAAAAACTAGTTTTCCAGCGCTATTTAATATCCCCTGCCAACCAGGAAAATCGTGTTTGTATTCTTCAAATTTAAGGGTAAAATATTTTTCGAGATCAAAGGAAAAAAGGACGTTCGCGTAGAGTTGGTCTTTATTAAATACTGGTATAGTATAAAAATAATGGTAGTTTTCAAGAAGCAGCCTTTCGGTCGGTTCCAGCCGGATATTTTCTTCCCGGGTAGTGGTCCAGGTAAAATAACCGCTCCTGTCTTTGCCAAGGTTCATGATAACCCCTTTATTATTGAAAATCGTGATCTTTTGCACCAGGCCGGGGTACTTCGAGAAGATCAGTTCAAATATTTCTCCGCGGTTTTCTTTTGATTTGTCAAATATGACCGAAATATCATGAAAATCATAAACATATTTTAATTCTTTTCGAAATTCGAGCCATTCCTGATGGATATCATTACTGCACTCGTTTATATTTCTCGTGATCATATCTTCTTGAAAAGATAAATAATTATGGTACATTCTGCTGCTCAGGTAAAAATTAAGCCCAAGAATGACCAGGACGAATGCAATGGATATATATATGTATTTTTTCATGCCAGGAGAAAACGCTTGTTGTTAATAGTACCTTCGAGTTATTTTAGTCTTACGTTTAAAAAATGATTTAGTTATATTTTTCAATCATTTAACCCTGGTAAGCCGCACGAATGCCTTGTTTACCTGTATTTTCCTTCTTCTTCGGTCAATAAGCTCATGTAGTTAAAATACCGGGTTTCGCTTATCTCGCCGTTCACCACGGCTTCTTTTACGGCACAGCCCGGTTCATTGTCGTGCAGGCAATTATGGTACTTGCACTCCCTGGCTTTCTCGAATATCTCGGGAAAAAAATGGTATATTTCGTTTTTGTCCACGTCTATTAACCCGAACCCTTTGATACCGGGTGTATCGATCACTCGTCCACCGTTCGATAACGGGAACATCTCGGCAAACGTGGTGGTATGTTTTCCGCTTTTATGGTAAGATGAAATTTCCGCGGTTTTCAGGTTAATGCCCGGATCGATAGAATTAATTAAACTGGATTTCCCTACCCCCGAGTTTCCCACGAGCAGGCTTGTTTTGTTTTTTAGCATGTCATGAAAGATATCCAAATTCTTTTCGTTCACTACCGAGGTCTTAAGGCAAGGGTAACCTACATTCTCGTATGTGTTAATGATTTCCTCAAGGTTTTTCATGGTTTGCCCATCAAATAAATCAATCTTGTTAAAAACTAATTTTGCCGGGATTTGATAAGCTTCTGCCACCACCAGGAAACGATCGATAAAAAATAGATAGGTTTCAGGATATGCCAGGCTTGCAATCAAAATGGCCTGATCCAGGTTGGCAGCCAGGATATGGGCATGTTTTGAAAGGTTTGATGATTTGCGGATGATATAATTTTCCCGGTCTTCGATTTCCTTGATAATGCCGGTATTCCCGCTTTCCTGCCGTTCGAACAATACCCGGTCGCCCACGGCCACCGGGTTGGTAGTGCGGATATTTTGCTTCCTGAATTTGCCCCTTATCTTGCAAGCCACGATATCACCGTTTTCTTTTTTCACGGTATACCAGCTTCCCGTTGATTTGATTACCAGTCCGTTTTCCATGGTTAATTACACCTTTGCCGCTAAAAGTATAAAAGAAATATTGTTTTTTGGCAAATAAATGTGATTTTTGGGTTTTAATTCTAGCCTATGCAAATTGTATCTTATAATATCAACGGTATCCGGGCAGCCTTGAAAAAAGGATTGGCCGGGTGGCTAAAAGAGAGCAGCCCGGATATTTGCTGCTTTCAGGAAATTAAAGCCCAAGCGGCCCAAATCGAGCAACACTTGTTCCAGTACCTGGGGTACAAGCAATATTGGTTTCCAGCAGAGAAGAAAGGTTACAGCGGGGTGGGCATCCTTAGCAAGCACGAACCGGAAAACCTTGTGGAAGGCATGGGATTGCCAAAGTATGACACGGAGGGCAGGGTACTCCGGGTCGATTTCCCTGGCTTTACCTTGATCAACGCTTATTTTCCCTCGGGCAGTAGCGGGGATGCCAGGCAAGCTTTTAAAATGAGATTTTTATCGGATTTCCGGGAATACATTGATGCACTAAAAAAAGAAAAACCCAACCTGATGATTTGCGGGGATTTTAATATTTGCCACACCGGGATAGATATCAACAATCCCAAACGGCACCATAAGACTTCTGGTTTCTTGCCCGAGGAACGGGAGTGGATGACAAATTTTTTCGAGAGCGGGTTCGTGGATACGTTCCGAATGTTCGATACACGGCCTGAAAATTATAGCTGGTGGAGTTACCGGGCCAATGCCCGGGCCAAGAACCTCGGTTGGCGTATTGATTATCACGTGGCCAGCCTCCCCCTGAAAGAAAAAATCAGGCAAGCCGCCATCTGGCCCGAAGCCTATCATTCAGACCATTGCCCCGTGATGGTGGAGCTAGGGGAGTGAAAACCTGGCTACAAAGGACAATTAGTGTCTTACCCCTTATCTTCGTGTTATTTTGGCAGACTATTTTTAAGTACCTTCTGTAAGTTAATTGTAGTAGGCGCCCCAGGGGGTTTAAGATTTCTTCAACTTTAAAACTTGTTTGGTTCTGGCCCGTCCAGGTTCAGAACAACTGACTTAGACGGATTTAAGATGATACCAGTTTATAGAATAATG
>CAZKIR010000284.1:3135-5701 GCA_964552835.1 uncultured Bacteroidales bacterium | reverse complement strand
GCGGGCAGGTGGAACCTCCTTTTTGATCATGCGCGTGTGTGTTTAAAGCCTAAACATGGAGGTTTCATTTTGTTTGTTTTTATGGTCTATTGTTTGGTTTACAATGGTCTCAATAATTCCATGGTGAATGATAGAAAGGTTTAATCTGCCTTATCTGCCGAGGGGCAGAACCGTGGGATAAAAAAACATTTGACAAGCCAGAAAAGAAACCGGTATATCAGTACTTGGTTACCAGTAACTGGCCATGCAAAGCAGTATTTAAGCTTTTTTCATAAGCACGGTCACCTCGTTTTTATCTTTCATTTTATCCAGGGGAATCAGGTTTCCCTCGATGGTCTTGCCGTTCACGATCATCTTTTCCACGCCTTTTTGTGCCCCGTTCTCGTTTTTGAACTGTATATCAAAATGCTTTCCCCGGAACTTTCTTTTTGCCGAGAATTTTTTCCACTCGGAGGGAACGCAGGGGTCAACAATCAAACCCTCGTAATCGGGCCGTAACCCCATGATATAATGACCGGCTGAATAGTATGCCCATGTGGCCGTACCGCTTAACCAGGGCACCCTTGATTTACCAAAGCGCGGGCTATACTTGCTATGGGTTGACTGGGAATACACGTAAGGTTCAATTTCCCGTATTTCGGCTTTGGTATTGTACGCGGCCGGCATAAAGGCACGGTAATACTTGTATGCTTGGTTACCGTTGCCCAGCATGGCCTCGGCCATCACGGCCCATCCCTGGATATGGTTGAATATTCCGGCATTTTCTTTCACGCCCTTGTTCATCAGGGTTGCCCTTATCACCTTGTAATCCGTTTTTTCAAATGGTGGGGCACAAACCATTAGCCCGTATTCGGTTGCCAGGCGTTCGCGAACGGCTTGCAGCACTTGTTCGGCTTTTTGTCCTTTGGCATGGCCACTTAGTATGCTCCAGGTTTGCGGGTTCAGGAAGATAGAGCCTTCTTCGGATTCTTTTGAGCCAAATTTCATCCCGTCGTAGCGGAAAGCCCTAAGGTACCATTCCCCGTCCCAACAAGTTTCTTCAATATATTTATCCAGTTTTTCCAGTATGGGGGAAGCCCATTTTACTTCTTCCGGGTTGTTCAAGCGGTTACAAATATCAATGTAAGTATTTAATGCCAGGCGCAGTTGAAAAGTCACAAATACCGATTCCCCCTCGTGGCCAAGTTCCAGGCAGTCGTTCCAATCGGCCATTAAGCCACATGGCAAGTTATGTGCCCCTGAACGTTCCAGGTTAAATTCGATGGCTTTGCGCATGTGGCCTAGCACGGTGTCTTTTCCCTTATCGGCATAGGGCAATTCTTTGGTATAGAAATCCATGTCACCGGTTTCTTTCACGTAGGCCGGTATGGCGTTGAACAGCCATAAACAATCGTCTGAGCGGTATTCTTTTTCACCTGGCGCTTTTTCTTTGCCAGGGGTATGGGCAAAAGGTTTGATTACCGGCATAGCACCACCTGTAGATACCTGGCCGGTAATTATGAGTTCCAAGCGTTCTTTTGATTCTTCGGGCACGTTATGCAGGATGCCCATGAAATCTTGTACCGAATCCCTGTAACCCAGGCCATCTCGTTCACCGTTGTACACGAGGCTGGCGGCACGGCTCCACATGAAGGTAATGAGGTTGTTATAAGGGTTCCAGGTGTTCATCATGCTATCAAACTCGTGGTCAGGCGTATTAACGCTCATTCCCTCGACTTGAGTGTGCCAGTAACTTAGCAATTTGTCAAATTCTTCATTTATCTTGCCCATGCGGCCATATTCGTCACGTATGGTTTTGCCTTCAACCTCTGCCTTGCCAATGCCCATCAGCACGATCACGTCTTTTGATTCACCGGGCTGTAATTCAAGATCTGCCTGCAATACCCCGCAGCCATTGTCGCCATAGGCCAGCGAGTTGGTGCATTGGCCGTTCTCTACCACGATAGGGTTACCATAATCCCGGTAAGGACCAATAAATGTTTCCCTGTCTGTTTCGTGCCCGGTTATTTTTGCACCGGTTAAGGCCAAAAATGTATGCCTTCCCTGGTCTTTTTCTTGAAAATTATCTGGCATGTGCGGGATAAAAATGTTCGTGCCATGGTCGATAATATTGTCTATCACGTTCATGGTAAGGGTGTACTGGGTAAATTGCAGGTTGATCATATCGTCTACCGCGTTCCAGTTGTTCGCGTATTCCACGAAAGTGAACAACCTTAACTTACGGGTCTTGTTATCGTCGTTGGTCACCTTGCAGGCCCAAATTTCGAAATCTTTGCCAAGGGGCACGAAATAAGTGGTTTCGGACTTAATGTTCTGGTATTCGCTGATAAATTTGGTATAGGCTGTACCGTGGCGGCATTCTGATTTATATTGTTCCAATGGCTTGCCAACGGGTTGCCAGGTGGCCGACCAATAATCTTTGCTATCCTTGTCGTGAAAATAAATATACCGTCCGGGTTGATCCATGGGGACGGCATTGAACCGCAGCCGCAGGAACCGGCCGATTGCCGATGACCGGTAGAACGAGTACCCGCCGGCGTTGTTGGTGATAATCGCCCCGTAGGTC
>CAZKIR010000284.1:0-3125 GCA_964552835.1 uncultured Bacteroidales bacterium | reverse complement strand
CGGGCACGCATGAACCTGCCCTGGGCGTTTGACCGGAAAAAGCTATACCCCCCGGCATTGTTCGTTATAACCGAACCATACCGGGTGTTTCCCAGGTAATTGGTCCATGATCTCGGGGTATCCGGCCTTTCGATTACGTATTCTTTTTTTTGATCGTCAAAATGTCCAAATTTCATGGTTATTTTTGTTAGTTAGTTGAAGTGCAAATATATTGTTTTTTGTAGATCTTCGTGATTTATTTTGGAAGATTGACTAATTTAGCAATCTAACTAATTGAGTCATCAAAACCAACTGCTATGCTTTTGTCAAAAAAATCATCATGTAGCTTGCTTTTTTTCTTTTTAACTATCCTTGTCCCTGCTAAAACCATATACGTGGGCCCCTCGGGAAAGGACATGGACCCTGGTACCCTTGAACAGCCATACAAAACTTTACAATTTGCCGTGGATATGCTTTTCGGGGGCGACACGCTTTATGTACGAGAAGGTACCTACGAGCTCGACAAGGCATGGATTATAAATTGCCAGGGGCAAGCATCAAACCCGGTCGTTGTTCAATCCTATTGCAATGAAGAGGTCCTGGTTGATGGCTCTGATTACATGAAAGAAACCGGCAAGGAAATACGCTTCATGCACCGTAAGGGATTAATTCATATCGAAGGAGCCAAATACGTGAAAATCAAGGGTTTTACCGTACAAAATTCGCACAATATCGGGATCGTGGCCAACGGGGAAAATACTGAACACGTGGATATTATTGATTGTAAATCACATGGTTCGTATGGTTCTGGCATTGCTTTATGGTACTCCCGGCATGTAAAGGTATTGCATTGCGAGATAACCGGGGCGAATGACCAGGAATTACGCCCTGCCGGCATTCCCTTGCGCAGGGAAGGCCCCCACGAGGGCTTGACCGTGGCCGGTGCCGAGTATTTCGAGGTGGCCTATAACGAGATCCATCATTGTAAGAAAGAGGGTATTGATGTAAAAGAAGTGAGCAAGCACGGGACCGTGCACCATAATTACATTCATGATATGCCCCGGCAAGGGCTTTACGTGGATTCATGGTTTGGCCTCTTGAAAGATGTAGAGTTTTATCAGAACACCGTGCATGATTGCGAGTGGGGCATGGCCATATCGGCCGAAGGAAAAGATTCGAAGATGGAAAACGTGAAAATTCACCATAACTTGTTTTATGATAACAAGGCCTCGGGTATATTTTTCGGGGTATGGGGCCACGATCAGGAAAGGGAAGAAATATATATTTATAACAATACCATTTACCACAATGGCTCGGCCAACCATTGGGCAGGGTCAACCGGGGGTATTGACCTGCGTTCCTCGAACCTTAAAAAGGTTTACATTTACAATAACATTTGTAGCCAAAACCATTCTTTCGAGATAGCTACCTGGGTCCAGCCCGGCGAAGTGGAACCAGCTTTGAAAAAACGAAAAATTGTCATCAGCCATAATTTGAGCCATGATTTCAAAAACGAGCAATCGCCCACGGAATTGTTTCCCCAAGTATATGGTTACCTGGGCGGGCACCCTGTTCAAAAAGCCCCTGGCTTTGTACATCCCGACAAGGATGATTTTAGCTTGCAAGCCGGTTCACCAGCCATTGGAAACGCCATGCCTGAAGCCCCGATAGGTGATTACGAGTACCTCGGGGCCATCCCCCCGGAAGGGAAAAAGTAACGCTTTTTTTCTCGACAGTATGAAACGTACGCTCAAGAATTATTTTTTTCCACGAGATGAAATGATTAATTATATAACAGAAAAAAAAACAATGAAACATTCATTTACATTGGGCATAAAAAAAAGAGCGGTTTTATTGGTTATACCGTTCATTCTTTCCTGTATAGTTTTTTCTTGCCATCAGGATAATGCAGATGTCAACCAAAAAGGTCTCCAGGGCATTTCCATTTATAAAAAGAACCCGTTTTACTGGCAATATAATGGAAAACCCATGCTGTTATTAGGTGGTTCCAGCGAGGATAACTTGTTTCAAATTCCTACCTTGCAAGAAGAACTGGAACAGCTTATATCCGTGGGCGGAAATTACCTTCGGTGCACCATGAGCAGCCGTGATAGTGGAAATGTTTGGGCCTACCGGGTAAATAACCAGGGCAAGTATGACTTAGAAGCACCTAACCAGGTTTATTGGGAACGCTTGGAACGCTTCCTGAAACTGACAGCGGAAAGTGATATTATTGTACAAATCGAATTTTGGGCAACTTACGATTTTTACGATGGGCACCGTGCATGGAGGGTAAACCCGTATAACCCGGCAAATAATTTAAATTATAACGAGAAGCAATCGCGTTTACCAAGCTTTATCGGCCACAAGGCCTGGGAAAAAGTAAACCCTTTCTTTTTAACCGTGCCCAAGCTGGATAGTAATTCCCAGGTGTTGAAATACCAACAACGTTTTGTTGATAAAATCCTGGAACTTAGTTCCCCGCATGAACACGTGCTTTATACCATTGATAATGAGACCCATGCCCCGCCCGAATGGGGAAAATACTGGGCCAATTACTCGCGAGATAAAGCAGAAAACAAAGCAAAGATTATTTATATCACGGAAATGTGGGATAACTGGGATCCCACGGGTGGGAATGTTCCAGGCATCAAGTTGCAGTCAATCCTTGATCATCCTTACCTTCACCGTTCATCACCCCTTAACACGATAAACCACCCGGGGGTTTACAACTTTATTGATATTTCAAACCATAACGCGCAGGAAGGGCAAGTGCATTACGAAACTGGCTTTTGGGTAAGAGAGTACCTTGCCCGGAAAAAGATTATCCGGCCTATCAATAACGTGAAAATTTATGGTGGGTCTATTAATTATGATTTTTGTAATGATGCAGAGGAAGGTAAGCAAAGGTTTTGGCGTAACCTTTTTGCTGGCCATGCCGCCGTGAGGTTTCACCGGCCACCATACGGCATTGGCCTTTCTCCGGAGGCCCAAAATTACATAAAAAGTGCCCGGGCATTTTTCAGCGAGTTTGATATTTTTTCATCAGTCCCGGATACTTCCATTTTTTATGACAGGGAAGCTAATGAAAGCTACGCGCTGACAAATGAAAGCGGGCAAGTGGCCATTTATTTCCCGGGGAAGCA
>CAZKIR010000283.1:526-5703 GCA_964552835.1 uncultured Bacteroidales bacterium | reverse complement strand
GAAATCATCAAACACGCCTTTGATCCAATGCCCACTCCCTTCATGTATCCGGCACCCTTCCGCGTAAAGCAGGTCGACATCATTGCCCAGATAATGTTTTAATCCTTCATAAAAAGTTATTCCATTGGACGTGTCCCTGTGGGAATAACCTCCATAATGCATGTTATCAGCGTGTGGCCCGATAACGGCTATTTTTTTATACGCTGATTTTTCGAGCGGCAAAAATTTACCTTCATTTTTCAGTAATACAATAGACTCCTCGGCCGCTTCGAGGGAAAGCTGAATATTTTCACCCCGCCGGTTAAACTGTTCAGCTATTTCCGGGTCCGTGTATGGCTGGTCAAACAACCCGAGTTTGAATTTCACCGATAGGATTCTTTTTACAGCTTTATCCAGTGCATCCTGTAACTCTTTTTCTTGCTTGACGCTTTCAAGCAGTTGAGAATAACATTCCGGATTGGCCAGTTCCATGTCCACGCCGGTTTTCATGGCCAGGATTCCTGACTCAATCTCACTTTTGGCAACTTTATGAAAACGCTCGCCCAGTTGAATAACACCCCCGTAATCGGAAACAACATATCCATTAAAATTCCATTCCTGACGAAGGATATCATTCAATAACCATGAACTGGCATGACAGGGGATTCCGTCGATCTCGCTGTAAGAAGGCATGAGGCTAAGCGCCCCTCCTTCCATAATGGCCGCTTTAAACGGGGGAAGGACAATTTCCCGCATCGCCCTTTCTCCAATAAAAACCGGGGCAGTATTCAATCCCCCTTCCGATAACCCGTAAGCCGCGAAGTGCTTCACGGTAGCCACGATGTGGCCATTGTTGATATTGGGGCCCGTTCCCTGCAATCCTTTCACGATGCCCACTCCAAACCTTGAAGTCAGGTAAGGGTCTTCTCCATACGATTCTTCTATACGGCCCCAACGTGGATCGTGGCACACGTCAAGCATGGGAGTATTTGCCTGGTGGCTCCCCCGGCTTCTTATTTCTTTGGCTATCACCTGAAAAACTTCTTCCACCAGCCGGGGGTCCCAGCTACACGACATGCCAATAGCCTGCGGAAATACGGTGGAACCCCTGGCCCATAATCCATGCAGCGCTTCTTCATGAAAAATGGCAGGAATGCCAAACCGGTTGCCTTCCATCACCTGTTTTTGGATATAATTTGTTATTTCGGCGCTTGCTTTTGGCCCCTGGTTATAAGCCAGGTTTGGTTTGCCAATTTGCCCCACGCCCAGGTGTATAATGTCCTTTAGGTCCTCGCTTAATTCCGGCACCCCGTTTTCATAGGCAAGGTCATCATTAAAATGAATGCAATAGGTCTGTGCAAGTTTTTCTTCCCATGTCATTTGCCTGACCAGGTTTTCAACCCGCTGCTCAATGGGAAGCTCAGCATTTTTATAGGTAACATCCTGCGAAAAAACTTGAACAGACAGAAAGGACAGGCAAAAAATTATCAAGTTACGTTTTATTTTCATTTTAAAGTTTTAATTTCTGACAATCATTATTTGATTAACTGAACATTCCCTTTCAAATCAGCTTCTATTTTAACCTTAGCGGCTTCCCCTGTCTTTAGCAAACGCTTGCAGCCTTTTTTATAGGTAACCCATTGCACTTCACCATTTTCCATCTTACCTGAAACCCTTACCCCATTCCCGGCTGCCAGGTTATAAAACTCAACATCCTTCCATGCAGAGGGTACGGCAGGAAAAACATCTATTTCATCATTGTATGATTGCACCAGCATGCTTACCACTGATATGACATAGGATGCATAATTGGTATTAAAATAGGGGTTAATACCTGTTGAATCCTCGCATATCGTGGTGTTTGACGGGTCCATGCAATTAAAATTATTTTCAAGGTATTGCATGGCTTTATCAGGCCGTTTGTAATACAATTCGGTAAGGCCCATCCAGTTGGTTACAAAAGCGATCATATCTTTACCCTCATTGTTTCTCTTAAAGTTGAGGTCAAAGGTGTTTCCGACTTTCTCTTTGTCCATGTAGGGAATAATTTCACGGTTGGGATAGCCCAGATAAACATGGCCTCGTATGCCAATGTAGCCGCCTCCCTCCAATTTGCTTTTATCGCCCCTGAATTGCAGGTATATTTCTTCATTTTCAGGGATAAATATATTTTCTGAAATATGCTTCCATTCTTTGCTAAGCTCTTTATCCACGCCAAGTTTGTCAGCGTACCGCGCGGCCATCATCAATTCCCATTTGGCCGAAAGCATGATGTCGAGCAGGGAATTTCTTTCCAATGTTTCAGAAACCGAAAGTAAATCCTTGTAGGTATAGGCTTTGATGGTATCGTTCCAATGGGCTATGGATTTCCAGAATTCCGCTGCCCCCCTGAACACCGGGTAGGTATATTGCATCATGAATTCTTTATCGTCAGCGTAATTGGCCAGAATATGAAACATGGCCGGGATAAATGCATCGATATGGCGCTGCCGGTCACAACATTTTCCATACCTGCTAACACCATCAATATCAATCATGTGGGCGAAAGAAAACGCCTGTTTGTTTTCCCTGTCATACTTTTCGATGTAGGGGGCGGCATTTTTTACCAATGCCGTTGGTTTAAAATGTTCAATGGCCATTTTTTGGGCCAGTTCGTGGTGCCCGAGCATGGCATAAGCCTTGGCGCTCCATCCGGCCGAACCGTAGCTAAAGGGGAGCATCCACCAGGTGGAATTGCCAAACTGGCATTCGCCTGGCAAAAACTTCTCGCTTCCGCTGGTACAGAGCATCCAGAAAAGGGATCGGTAGAGCAGGCTTTCATACTTTTTATCGGGCAGGGATATCACGGCCATTTCTTCCCAATCCTTTTTCCATGCCAACTGATGGGCTTTTAACAAGAGTTCGTAGTTGGTGTTTATCGGCACGGAATTTTGGGCAACCCATGGATGGTCTACTCCATACCAGCCGGAGCCTATCGTGAAATATATTTGTATGCTTTCCCCTCCGCCGGTAGTAAAGGAATATATATTTTCCCGGCTTGTTTCAGACAAGGGGTTGCTGCAATACACCTGGTACGATGTCGGGGAAAAGAAGCCTTCTTTTGTTTGCCCGCTCACCTGGTTTTCATTCACCCGTTTTATGGTAAAGATGGCCTCGTCGGTTTCATGCCGGGAGTATAAAGGCCACCAACTCGTGTATTCGGTGTTGTTCATGGGTATTTGCAGGTCCCAGCTTCGCTGTGAGCCTTCCTCGCCGAGGTCTTTTAATTGCAATACCAATAAATTAGGGTTTGAGGCCGAGAAAAACATTTCGGTTTCGTACCCGGGGGCATTTTCAAATTCTACCTTTGTTTTTAAAAGCCCGTCTTTTATTGAAAGCGACTGGTGATAACCTGAAATTTTTTCATAGTCCAGTTTTTCATTCTGAACGGATGGCCCGTAAAGGGGGATACGTTTATGCGGCTTTTTCCAGAAAGCAGCGCTCCATAGTTCATCAATACCGAGGCCATCGTGGTTGACAAGCCCGCCAAGTTCCTTATTGCCCGATAATAGTGCCACAACGGAAGTGTCATAGCGGGTTCTTTCAAATTTGTATTTTGTCAGCAGCTCATTTCTGAGGATATCCATGTTGTTTTCTGTCATGCCAGTATCGGTCGAAGGCTTTGAACAACCGGCAAAGGCTGCCATTATCAATAAAACGGGTAAAATTTTTAGATTTTTCATGATTAAAGAATTTATTGTCTTCATTTTATATTAATCTATTCCGAAATCAAAAAGCAACTTTCCCTTGAAGGGGATTTTATTGCCCCAGCGATTGGTCATGTTTAGCTGGCCCTGGGGGCCTAGCCTGTTTGCTTTCCTGAATTTTGTGCCAATAGCAGGAATACCGTGCATAAATGATATATCCCCTTTTGGGAAAGGGGGTTCTAGCTGTTCAATATCATTGTTTAAATAACCGGCAGGTTTAAACAGCCCCAGGTATATATCCTGTTCACTGGCATTGATCACCCGGAAGCTTCTTTTATCAGCTTTTATATCTGCCCAATAAAGCCGCGAGTGATAACCTTTAAACTCGGGATAATCCCATGATTGCCCGGTGCGGGTATTGTTATATGATTTTTCCCAAACATCTGTTTCAACACCTTTCAGGCGGTTTTTCCACACCCGGTAAGGGCCATTGCCCATGTATTTTGCCCCCGTCACCCCTTCCTCGGGATATTGAAAGGAGATACCCAACAATGCATGGTCGCCATTTTCGGGGCCGTAACTGTAATCCAGTTGCAGAAAACCATCGGGCCTTATAGTCCAGGAATAGGCAAAGTAAGGGCTTTGGTAATCCACTCCACCTGGAATGCTTTTATATTCTGATTTGATTACATAGCCGCTATCAGACTGATAATATCGAACCATGGTCTCGAGTGTTTTCACCGAGGAAGTCAATACTGGCCCGTGGCCAAAATGAATATCCATGCCATTGCGCTTTACCGAAAGCAACATGCCATTGTTCAGGTTGAAGGCATACGTATTGTCACCCTGTTGAACAAATAAAACAGAATCTGTAATTTCTTTTTTTATTTTTACCTTTTCCTTTTTGGCGTTAATGGCTTCATCAGCAACATGTGCAGGGCTGGTCAACGGGAATGAGTATGTATACATATTGCCGGTAAGGGGGTGATCGGTATGCACTTTCATAATATCATATCCTGCTATATTTTCGGGAACCTGCACGTGCAAATAACCGTCTTTTCCCGGGGGAATATCAGGCGAAACAACAGGTATTTTAGTACGGTTTACCGAAGTGGAATTTTTGTCATATAAAGAAGGGAAGTCCACGAGTTCGGCATAGAACTCACATTCTTTGAGGTTCGTATAAAAAAACCTGTTTTCAATTTGTATTTTACCATTAAAATCAGTTGTTATGGTTTGATCCGGAATATGGGCAGGGTTCCATAACTCCTTTATGGTATAAAAGCTGGCTTCTTTTTCACGGTATGGCCCTACAATACCATCGGGCGCGTGATTGCCGTCGGTATCAATGGAATCGTTTTTGTCGCGCCGTACGACCCCTTCATCTGCAAACACCCATAAAAAAACACCGGCAGAGTTGGGCATCGTGAGCATTTGGTTATAATAATCTTCCAGCCCGGCCCCATGCCCGCCGTCATATAGCCCATGCAAGAGCTCGGTGGGAAAGTAAAT
>CAZKIR010000283.1:0-516 GCA_964552835.1 uncultured Bacteroidales bacterium | reverse complement strand
TAAATGTCGTCCCCCTGAAAAGCATATTGCGCGCAACAATTATAATTGAGGTAATGATAGGTAGCCAAATGATTATGCTTGCTAAAAGGATGGATTACCAGCCGCTGTTGAATGTCGTACAAGGCAAAATCATCATCGAGTTCAGTATTCCAGCCGCTTTCATTGCCATTGTCCCAGAATATGATGGATGGATGGTTTACGTCCCTGGTAACCATTTCCTTCACCAGTTTTTCGCCCACTTCCGTGCTATAGGCATCCCACCAGCCGGCCAATTCGTTAAGGACGAAAAGGCCCAATGAATCGCAGGCGTCCAGAAAATGCACATCGGGGGGATAATGGGACATCCGCACGGCGTTCATGTTCATTTCTTTGATTAATAATACATCGTCAATGCTTTGTTGCTTATTCAGCGTGCGACCGGTCGATGGCCAGAAACAATGGCGGTTTACCCCTTTGAACATGATCTTCGTGCCATTCACGTATATGCCATCTTTTTCGCGTACCTCGATGGTTCGA
>CAZKIR010000282.1:0-5705 GCA_964552835.1 uncultured Bacteroidales bacterium | reverse complement strand
GGATACGAGAGTACTGGTTCAGTTGTGGTTTGATTGAAAATTGAAATAAGATATACCTTCAAAGGAAAAAGTTTAAGAGAATTAAAAGTTGTGGTTTGATTGAAAATTGAAATAAGATATACCAACCAACTAATGACCCAACTAATGACCAACGTTGTGGTTTGATTGAAAATTGAAATAAGATATACCGCCATAATTTTGAATTTTAATTAATAATATGTTGTGGTTTGATTGAAAATTGAAATAAGATATACCTAAAGGCCTTTTTAGTCACTCACAAAAAGGGTTGTGGTTTGATTGAAAATTGAAATAAGATATACCAAGTTCTAGGTATCGATTCGCTTGAAGTAGTTGTGGTTTGATTGAAAATTGAAATAAGATATACCTGATGTAGTTGGCGATCCATCGACTCATTGTTGGGTGTATGTGCCTTTTTTCGTAGGCTTTTTGCTCTTTCTTTTCTCTTTATCAGCTTTAATGAAATCACTAATCATTTTCTTCTCTTTCTCTGTCAACGGTCTCGGGTCAACAACGAAATCCACATCCAAAGGTTCTCTAATCAATCCCATGATATTAAGTTTTAAAATATTTATCAATCAATTTTAATGCTGCATCTGTATTAACCACCATTAATTGTCCACCTGCACGAATCGCTCCAAGAGTCTTTTCGTAATGCTCAATCAATTGTGTTTTAGCTGTAAATGAAACATATCCTTCAAATCCACGATGAAATGAAATCCGACATATAAATGCAACAAGGTTTCCAGGTACTCCTAAATATACTTTGTTTCGCCCAAGATTAAATGGAGAACTCTCAATCAAGTGCATATAAACATGGTCTTCTCTCTCAGTTATACTAATCAATCCTTGAATAACATCAGGATTGCCGTCAATCGTTAATTTATAAACATCTCGGTCGGGTTGTTTATACTCATTTTTCCAATTAAAAAACCATCCATTTTTCTTTGTAATTGATTTTAAATCATCTTTATCAATCAATGAAACATCAGTTTGGAAGCTGTCTCCAGTTATGACATTTTCAATCGAATTAGTCAATTTATCAATCTCTATATCAATATATTGAGGATTACGTCTCATATTGCAAATTTACCAAAAATCAACGAGAAACTATCATATTTGCAGGGTTTTTCTGCTATTACACCCAAACGTTCGAGCATAAACCCTGTAGCCGCTTCTACTATCTTTTCATAAAAGTACGAAATTTTCAATTATCTTCATCACTATCCTATGAAACACCCGCGACTATTGGGTTTGATGCTTTGTTGTGGTTTGATTGAAAATTGAAATAAGATATACCTGTCAAGACACGATACATCGTGCCAGTACATGGTGCAATAAAGCAAAGTGCTGCATTCGCGCGGGCTTCCTGGCCGAATTTCTTGCCCATGGGCATGTTTTTTTTTAACGGATGACAATGCCCGTGGTGTTTTCCCGGTTTATCTTGCCTTCTTCAAAATGCTCGATTTTGTTTCCCTGGTAATAAAAATCCTCGATGGTAATGTTGCGCACGCGGTTTTTCTCGTCAAATCCCGAGAAGATGGAGAAGGGCAGTGGCCCTGCCACCACCGATATGTTCTCGAAGCGGATATCTTTTACCAGGCCCCGGTTTTTGGCATATTTCCTTTCCTCCCCTTCATACACCCATAGCACCCCGTCCCAGGCCCCGTGCATGTACCTCCGGGTACGGGCTTCCCTGCTCGCGGGCCGGTCCAGGCTATATTGCGACAAGAAAACCGCCACGTCAAACAATTTATGCTGGGCGTCCTCCACGCGTATGTCCCGGTAGGTTACATTGCTTACGGTGGCATAATCGCCGTTGTGTATGCTCATGGCAGCCCCCCGGTCTACATGCAAGATATCACAATCCTCGAAAAGGATGTTCTCGATCTTGTTGGCACGCAACTCGAAACCAATTTCCAAGGCATTGCCCCACGACATGTTCCAAAAGCTAGACCCCTTGACCTTGATATTGTCCACGTCCGCACTTTTGGACGGGTCGTGATCGTACTTGGAATTCACCCAGCTTTTTATCACGATGCAATCGTCGTTGGCCCGCACGAAGCAATTTTGAATGATCACGTCCTGGCAACCTACCATGTCTATCCCGTCCGAGCCAAAGTCCCAGTTCACGATAGAAACATCGTCGATTAGCAGATCCTTGGCATACATGGGCTCGATGGTCCAGACCAGGCTGTTGATAATATGGATACCCTGCACGCTCGAGTTTTTAACCTTGTACAATACCATGGCCCGGATGCTGCGGTCCCAACCCTCTATTTCGAGTTCTTGGTTGCCCGTGCAGTCTAGGATGCCATTGCCCATGACGTGTATGTTTTTAACCTCTTTGGCAAAAATGCTGCCTTTCACGATAGCCCCACCGGGTATGATAACGCGTTGGCCACTCTTGGGGTAAATGACCCCGGCATCGTGTACCTTGCCCGGTTCAAAATACAGATTTCCCTTTTCTTTTTCCTGGCCGTTAAAGTTTTCTGGTTTCGAGGCAAAAAGGTACAGGCAACGGGTGTGTTCATGGTTGATCTCGATACTGATTTTAGCGGGCTTTTCCAAGGAAAACAAGATCGTGTCGTTTTCCCTTGTAAACGGGATATTCAATGACAAGGGCCGGATGGTGGCCCATTTCACGTCGTGCATGCAGGCTACTTTTACCTTTACCGGCCCCGACATGGCGAAAATGCCCACGGCAGCGGGCTGGGTATTGTACAAGGCCAATTCTTCTCCATCCACCCATACTGTAAAATCGCTGGAATCGGGCATTTCCGCGGGCCAGTCATACAATATCGGCCGGGCTTGCATGGCCATGGCCGAGAAGATCGCGATCGTGATAAAAAGGGTCTTTTTCATGCTACAAGATTTTTTTATTTAGCTTGACGAAGGTACTACAAACTATATTTTTTTTTGCACGCGGCTTAGGGTGGCAATGTCGATGCCCAGGTATGAGGCCACGTGGCGCAGGGCCACTTTTTGGATCACCTCGGGATGGTCCTGGCAAAATGCCCGGTACCTTTCCGTGGCCGAGAGGGTTTGCAATTGAATGGACCGCTGGTTCATCTCGTGGCTTTTCTTGTCGGCCAGATCCTTGCAGATTTGTTGCCATACCGGTACTTGCTGGTACAGTTCATGGAGCTTTTGATAGGACATCACCAAGAGGTCGGAATCTTCTATGTCCACCACGTTTTCTTTGGTAGGCACCTGGTTGTTAAAACTATCAAAAGAAATGATTAAGGAGCCGCTGGGATAAAACCCCGTGGTAACCTCGTTGTTGTCCTCGTCTTTAACAAACATTCGCAACATGCCGGATGTCACGAAACCAATCTTGTTGGATACCTGCCCTTTTTTTAAGAAAAACCCCTTGGCCTTTACCT
Source organism: uncultured Bacteroidales bacterium (assembly GCA_964552835.1). Lineage (GTDB taxonomy): Bacteria > Bacteroidota > Bacteroidia > Bacteroidales > CAYFUP01 > CAZKIR01. Next base: position 2,301 of record CAZKIR010000282.1, on the reverse strand, counting down.
TCTCGGGAACATAGCTTTTCATGGTCAGTTCCAGGTCATCCTTCGAAAGGCCGTAATGCTCGAAAAAATCCTTGTTCATTTCCATGCTTGCAAAGATAAGGGCCTTTTTGTTCTTTTAAAATGATTTTTTTGCCGGTAGCCGTCCTAGTTTTCTTTGTCTTGCCTATTTGCTATGGAACCGTCCACCCAGAACCAGGGCGGCCGAAATGATCATCACGTTTTTTATGATGTATTGCCCTTCCAGGGTGGGGGTCAACACGTTTCCATCTTGAAAGGTGATCCCGGGCAATACGACCAAGGGCATGAACGTCCCGAACATTTGAAGAAAAAGCAACGCGATGGCAATTTTAGTGGTTTTGTGGAACAGGAAGGTAATGCCAATGGCCACTTCCCACCAGCCTATAACGATTAGCCAGAACCCGGGCGTGCCAATAGGCAGCCATGCTACCGTGGCTTTTAACATATCCTCGGCCGATGAAAGGCCAAAAGGTTTTAAAATGCCAAACCAGGTAAAAATAATGGCAAAAGAAACACGTAACGCTGGAATGCTCCAGCGTCCCATCCATTTGGCTATTCCTTGGTCAATTCTTGTAAAAAAGCTGTTCATTCTTGTCTGGTTTATCATTTGTTAACGCACGCACCCTTGTACTATATTCCCGGTTTTTATTGCTATTGCCTACGCCGGCTAAGGATATTTAACAAAAATTTCCAAGAAAGGTTTAACCGAAACCTTTCTTGGCATTCAGGCCAAATGTTCCGTGCCTGGTCCCGGCTACAGGGTCAGGTAAAGTAACAAAAAAGCTTGCAAGCCTTTCGGACAATTTGTATCTTTGGTAATAAAACCATCACGCTATGACACTCGAGGAACGCCTCAATGCCCAACGTCGTAGGCGAAAACGCCGCCGGGAACTGCAATGTTGGTTAAGTCAAATTTCCACGAAGAATTAGGGAGGCGCATGCAAGCGTGTATTTTTTAATATACGCCACGAAAAGCACCATGAAAGATTCAAAAGTAGGATTTTTTCAAAACGGGTGGCCATGATTTTCCCCTTCACGCCAGTTCTTTTACCGCCATGCCAAACACTTCCAGGAAACATTGGCTAATTTTGTCCCTGTACCGCGTTAATTGTACCGGAAAGGGGTTCTCGTGGCTGTAGGGGTAAGGGAAATCAAAAATCTTTACCCGGGAAGAAAAGGTACGGCTTGCTGTTTGGGCAATGTTTCGGGCCGGTACGATTTGGTCTTCTTGCAAGCCAATGGCCAGTATCCGGCCTGACAGACGGGAGAGCATTCCCTCCCTAAACCGGTCCAGTGCCTGCACGGGGATCATGGAGAGAAACGATTTGATGAGCCGCGGGTAATTGGGCCCTTTTTCGGCAGGTTGAAATTTTTCAAGCTGGTTTTCGAAATCTTTTTCATAATACTGCATCAATTTATGAAAGGCCATTTCATCGAGGATAAACTTAGAAATGCCGCTCATGAGCCCCAGGGGCGTGCCACCGCAAAAAAGCACGGCCCTGCTGTTATCGAGCAAGCGGTCCGGGTTAGCCATCAGCATGACCTGGGTAAGCAAGGCCCCGATAGAATAACCAAAAAAATCCACGGGCACACCGGCCCGGAACAAGGGGTGCTGGCCCTGATTTACTTGCCGTATAATACTTATCAAATCGAAGGCGCTTTGCAGCCCGGCCTTGAAAAAGCGGGCGGGATCCTCGGTGAGCCGCTCGCTCAAAGCCACGTTCACGAAAGTGGTACAACGGGGATGGTACTTGTGTTCCCTTTCCTGGGCCGCTTTTTTCATGCCCCGCGGTTCTTTCCATTCTTTCTTGCCCCGGTTCACGTGAAACGCTAACGGAAACAGTAATACCCCTTTCCCGGTTTGTTCGGCCAGGTACCTGGCCCATACCAGGTACTTGTCCCACGAGCGCTCGTTTAACCCGTGCAACAGGATGATAAGCCCTTTCTCGCGGGCGCCTGGCCCCGGCATGAAAACAGGGTACCGGAAATAAAAATTTTCTTGTATATCCTGATCGCGATCCACTCCTGCCCCCTGCCTTTTGCCCTCCATTCCATGGGCCAACTTGAACGCGGAAGAAAAGAAAAAAGTATGGACTGCAGTCATCGAATCTGGCAAACGGACAATATCCTTGTCTAATGAAAACAAGTTCACGAGCTGGTTATGTTCTTTGATGTAATCCATGTCCATGTAGTTTATTTACAAAGATATGGCAGAACAGGCCCTGTTGTCAAATGTAAGGGTTTCACGGCCCCTTGTTGGGATAAATTTTTCAATACAGGTAT
>CAZKIR010000281.1:0-5708 GCA_964552835.1 uncultured Bacteroidales bacterium | reverse complement strand
ATAATGTTGTTTTTGATGGCAAATTTCACTAGATCAACCGAGGTTTTAAGGTTTAGTTTTTGCATTATATGGTTCTTATGGGATTCGACCGTGCGCACGCTAATGAACAATTTGTCCGCGATTTCTTTATTGGTAAGACTTTCGCCCCAGAGTTTCACGATTTCCAGTTCGCGGTTGCTCAACGCGTCCAGGTTGTTCACGGACGGGTTTTCCCCCGTTTTTATTCTTTTGACATAATTATTTAATAATAAATTGGTTATGGATTTGCTAAAAAAATCGTGCCCGTTTCGTAAGGTATAAATAGACTCCACCAGTTCTTCCTTGTTTGTTTCGCTCGATAAATAGCCCTGTGCCCCTGCTTTTATCGTTTTCAAGACGTTTTCTTCCTGGTTGTCAACAGACATGACCAATACCTTTAGCTTGGGATGGTAGGTGTTAGCATAGCTAATCAGGTTTAATTCCTTCATGCCTAACCCATGAATATTAATAAGCAGGATGTTTACTTTTTTTTCCTTCATGGAAAGGAACAATTGTTTTTCATCATGAACGGTAAATGCTACCTGTAAGCCGTCAATATTGTCAAGCAATGCCTTGATCCCTTCCAAGGTAATAACCTGTTTGTCATATATTCCGATGCTGATATTGTCCATATGCTTTTTACCGTGTAATCGCTGCCACGCGGTTTTTCCCGTCCATCCGGATTTCCAGGGGGGTCGCGAAGCACACGTGTTTAAAATAATTGGTTTGGTTCACGATTTGTTGCTTGTTCAATACTTCCCAACGGATAAAATCTTCCCTGGAGGAGTCCTGCACCGATAGGTACCCGATGTTCATGGACGACACGTTATGAAAGAAATGGGAACCCAGGGAAGAATCCAGGGGAAAGTTGGCAAGGCTAATTTCCACGATAACTTTGGCGTTTGAGATTTGCGCCCAGTTTACCGGGATGCCAAGGAACTTATCGCTCGTGCCCCATCTTCCAGGACCTATTAAGATATACTGTTTATTTTCATTGTGCATCAAATTGTTAAGATATTCTATTTCATTTACCATTTTCATGGTGTCCATCTTGTCAAAGGCCTCTATATCCACGAAAATAACGTCCTGGATTGTTTTAATATTCCCGTTGCCCAGGCTTGATCGGGTTTTTAGGATAACTTGATCGTCAGGGATATTTTCGAGTTTAACAGGCTTTATAATTTGTTCCATGACCAATGGCCTAACTTGTAAGAGATAAAACGAAGGCAGGCCATTTTTTGATTTGTCCAGTTCCACGGCAAATTCAATCTCAACAGGTGAACCAAAAGCTTCCGAAAAGGTTTTCAAGATGTCCTCTATAAGGGACGAAAGAGGTAAATAATTGTATTTAAGAATATTATCAAAATTGATTACCCTGGGGCCTTTTGATGCCAAGCCAGGTTCTATCTTATCGTTCAAGGGGTTGTATACTGATGCGCAATGCTTCAGGTTGCCGTGCTTTTCGGCCCGGGTAATATCCATCAATTTTAAGGATGCCAGTTCACCTTCCTCCGCCATGTTTAAATCATGTTTTGATAAGTCGACAGCATAAAATTTTTTCTGTGAGCTTTTTATCAAATCTTTGGTCGTGTATAGTTCTATTTTCGGGTACTTGGGCGAAAAACGGTACGCGTTTTGGCCATTGGCGATATAGGCGCCCAGTCCCACGCAAAGCACGGCAAAACCTTCCTCTGGCTTCATGTGGGCCACCGGGTAATAGTTCAATGATCGGGCCGTGCCGCTCATGGTGGGATAATAATAATTCTCGTGTTGCTTGCCAACCAATTCTTGAAGGATGACCCCCATTTTCTCGTCTTCAATTTTATGATGCATGACCTTGAAGTATTGCTTGGCGTGATCGGAATAAACCGATGCAAACACAAGTTTAATTGCTTGCTCCAGGTTTTTGATCACGAGGGATTTATCAGACGAGTTGTTCGGGATGATATAGGTATCAAACACCCCGGCAAATGGCTGGTTTAACGAGTCTTCCGAAAGGCTTGAAGAACGTATGGCTATGGGGTTGTGCACTTGATGGGCAAAAGTTTTTAACTTGTTCCGCAATGAAAGGGAAAGCTTGGCCTTTGTAAAGGCCCTTTTAATCTCGGCAAAACTGTTGTCATCGTTTAAAGCTAAATCTAATAACTTATTGGATTGCAAGAACTTGTCAAACTCGTCTGTGCCGATAATGGCAGTTTTGGGCATGGCGATGTTCATTTGCTTAGAATACCTGCTAAAATCGAGGTTATATATCAAGGTATTGATAAAGGCCAATCCCCTGCCCTTCCCGCCAAGGGAACCATTGTCCAGCACCACGATATTTTTTTCATCAAACTTCACGTGATCATCGAAAGGGACAATTTTGCCCGTTTTTTTCTGCTCCTTGTAGTTATGAATAATTTCAAGCAAACGGTCCCTGAGTTCGCCGGGATTGATAAAATCACTGGCTTTGCAAAGGTTTACCTGTTTTGCCAGCTTTATTTCGCCCCTGGCCATAAGCCAGATGGAAAATTCATTAGCCGAGGCATGGAGCATCAATGATTCCTCGGGTATGGTCCTAAGACAGCTTTCCAGTTCTTGTAAAGTACTTGCCACGGCAATTTCCCGTCCTTTCTTGTCCGTGAAAACGAAATCGCCAAAACCAAGGTAATAGTTCAAATGCTTTTTAAAATCGGCCGTTAAGGTTTCTGAATTTTTATGAATGAAAGAAGCCCCTAACAACGATGCCAATTGTTGGTTTTTTAAGTCGGTAGATTGCAAGATAATAGGCAGGTTCGAGGCTTGTGAACGCACGTAATGAATAAACTTTTCGCCGGCATCCTTGTCCAATTGCCCGCTGGTTTCAAATTCCACGTCAGAAATCAAGCAAAGAAGATAATCCTTGTACTTGTTAAAAATTGAAACCGCGTCCTCGTAATTTTTGGCCAACAAAATTTTTGGCCTTGATCGCATCTTGCTAATCTTGTCCAGCTCGTTTTTTTCTACCTCGGGCAAGATTTTCTGCACTTGTGCAAAAACAATAGAATACAAGATTTGCAAGTACTTGGAGTAATACTGCACCGAATCTTCTACCAGGAGGATAACCCTGACCAGCCCGACTTTCGTGTCATTATCCACGTTTGCACTGTCTTCCAGGGATTTAACGATGGCGAAAAAAACCTGGGAATCCCCGTTCCACATGAACATTTTATCAATGGAAGGTACCGAGGGGATGATTTCTTCAAAATACTTCAGGTTGTTATTATGGTTTACCAGCAAGTAAACGGGTAAAGAAGGTTGTAAGGATTTAATTTTCGCGCTTAGTTCAACGGGTTTTTCACGGTCGATGCCCCCCATGAGGATCACCAGGTCAAACTTGGAATGGCTTACCAGTTCCTCGGCCTCAGTGGGTGAAGAAACCCCTGTAATACGGGGCAGGGAAAACAGGCTGTACTGGTAAATTTCGCCCATGAACTGTTCAAAAATATTGTCTTCGTTCGCGATGATAAAAGCATCGTAAAGGTTCGACACGAACAGGATTTCTTTTACCTTGTATTTCATCATGTCAAGATAAATGTACTTGTCGATGGCTTTTTGGTTAAAAAACAGCTGCAAGGGGCGTTTGTTTTTTACCAGGGAATCCCTGTAGGCGCTTGGCCGGGTTTGTTGGCCTGCCCCGAGATCCTTGGTACGGTATATTTCACGTCCCTTGTAGTCGTTTATATACCCGCTGGTCAGCTTACTGATGTTTATAAGCAAGGATCGTTCTTCCTTGAGAAAAGGCCCCTCGTATGATCTCGGGAATTCTTTCAAGTAAACGACCTCTATGCTTCCTTTCTTGTTATCAAAAGTGATAAAATTTTCCTTTTGGGACCAGGGTGTTTCTTTAAAATTTTTTGTCACGAACTCTTTGCCCATGTATTTTACCCGTGCAGCGGCATACCTTGGATATTGCCATGATTTGGGCAAGATGGAGCATATTTCCTGCAAGGTATTGTCAACGGGCTTGCCCCTTGCAATGATCCTGGATACCGAGTTAATGGCTTTTAATTCTTTAAGCCTTTCCTTGTTGTCCCTTACGAGTTTTTTAAACACCTGTTGAGAGGCCGAACCGGCAATTAACCCGGCCAGGTTGATCAGGAGGTTTCGTTCTTCTTTCAGGAAAGGCCCATCGTCGGCTTCGGGGAATTCTTTCAGGTAAAATACCTCGATAAGGCCTTTCTTTTTACCGGGCGCCTCGAATGGTTGGGACTGCACCCATTTGGTTTCCTTGAAATTTACACTTGTAAATTGCTTATTATCAAAAGAAATACGCACGACAGTATATTCAGGGTATTGCCAGGCCTCGGGCAGGATGGTACATAAAACTTGCAGTGACTCGTTCAAATTTTTACCCTGTTTCAGCACGAGGGATGTCTGGTTGATGCCTTTTAGTTCTTTTAAGCGTTCGGTATTTTGTTGGAGAAGGGTTTTCAAGTTATTGGTCGACACGGTGGCCGAGATGATCCCGGCAAGGGTATCAATTAAATTTCGTTCTTCTTTGAGAAAAGGCCCCTCGTCGGCTTCCGGGAATTCTTTCAGGTAAAACACCTCGATAGAGCCCGTTTTATCGTCAGGCGTATCAAAACTTTGTTTTTGCGCCCATCGTGTTTCTTTAAAATTCTTGCTCGTGAAAACCAAGTTGTCGTATACGACGCGTGCCACGGTATACCGTGGGTATTGCCAGGCCTCGGGCAGGAAGGTACAAATGGCCTGCAAAGAATTTTCCAGGCTGTTACCTGTTTTTAGCACCTCCGTGGCCCTGGCTATCCCCTTGAGTTCTTTTTCCCTTTCCTCGTTGTCGCGCAACAATTTTTCGAGCATGATAGAAGAAACAAATCCCGAGATTAACGTGGCTATTGGCAAGAGAGCGGCTTCTTCCTGAAAAAAATCATCTTTTTGGTATTTCAGGTAGTTGTTAGAAAAAAATATCTCGATAACGCCTTCTATATGACCGGGTATATCAAGCTCCTGACGTTTTATCCACTGGTATTCGGTAAAATTTTGGCTCATGAAGGTTTCCCCGCTCAAGCAGATCCTTGCTGAAACCATATTTGGCTTGTGAAATGCTTTAGGTACCCGGTCACAAATTTTTTGAAGGGTTGGCCCGATTTGTTTTTTTTCACTGATAATCCGGGCTATATCTTCCTTTAGTTGTTGCATTCCCGGCCTCATGGTGTTATTTAGCTCGCTCATTTCCTTGTCACTTTAACTGCCGTGCTTGGCCTCCAAGTAGTATGTTCCTGATAACAAGCCTTGTTTAATTAACCTGCTATAAATTGCTTGTATTTATAGGTTATACGATACCCATATAAATTTACTACGAAAGTATAATAAGTTATTTAATAAAACAAAAACCCATGGCATACCCTATTGATCTTTAGCTTTGCCAATCGCATGGCCAGTTGCCAGGAAGTTTTCATGCAAAATACTATAGAGGTAAACTATAATTTCACGATCTCGTCCGAGCTGGTTTGGGCATCTATCACCGTGATAGCTGCCATATCGACGATTTCACGGACAGAACAATTCATTTGCAACACGTGAATGGGTTTATTGATCCCCAGCAATATAGGACCTATGATATCCGCACCGCCTAATTCTTGCATTAATTTATAGGCAATGTTCCCGGAGCTCAGGTTGGGAAAAATAATGGTGTTCACGTCATGGCC
>CAZKIR010000280.1:2290-5712 GCA_964552835.1 uncultured Bacteroidales bacterium | reverse complement strand
AATACGTAAAGGCGAATTGATCGAGACCAAGGCCGATAAAATGCCCATTGGCATCCATATAAAGGAAAAAGACACCTTTACCACGCACGAGATTTCACTGGAACCTGGCGATACCTTGTACATCTTCTCGGACGGTTTCCAAGACCAGTTTGGCGGCGAAAATGGCCGGAAATTCATGGCCAAGCCTTTCAAGCGCTTGCTGACAGAAATACAACCCTCGCCCATGGAAGAACAAAAACAAATCCTGGACGACACCCTGGAAACCTGGAAAAACGGTTACCCGCAAATGGACGATATCCTTGTGATCGGGGTAAGGGTGTAATATTGTACGCGAATCCCATGCCCATTTCCAGTGGAGTTTGCCGCGGGAAAAAAGATAATATACCCCAGCGGAAAATGCTTTATATCTTTCGGAATATGCTGTTTATTATTTGATGCCTGAATAAATACTTTTGCATGTAGCCTTGCTAAAGAATTATTTCTTATAGTATGAATTAAACACAAAAAAAATGAAGAAATTTTCACTTATTAAAGCTATAACAATTAGTATTATTCTGTTTGGTTACATGGCAAAGCCAACTGCGCAAAAGCATGTTTCGCCTATTGGCAATGATGACAATCCCGGGTCTTTGTCCAGCCCCTGGAAAACAGTATCTTATGCCGGAAAAAACGCGAGGGCTGGTGACACGGTATACATTCACGAAGGCATATATAATGACCGTTTAGTAATAAAAAACTCGGGCACAAAAGATAATCCCATTGTATTTACTAATTATCAAAATGATACCGTCATACTAACTGCAACCAGGGAATCGCTGTATGATTATTCAGAACTCGATGGAAATAAACGAATTTGGTTTGGCTTGATAGATATGTATCATGTTAGTTATATTGAAATCAAGGGGCTCGTAATCAAAAAAGCCAATTATAGTAATGGAATATATGGACAGGATGCCCATGATATTGTCATTGAAAACAACTTGATCGATGACTGTTATAATTCTGGAATTGGGTTTTTAATTGATGGGGTACAATACGTCACTTATGATGATGGGCATATTGATCAGGCAGATCCACAAGATACTGCATTATGGACATTAAATACCAATATCATTATTCGCAACAACGAGGTGACACATTGCAACAATGGAGGTTGGAGTGAAGTTATATCGCTCGAGGGTGTTGACGGGTTTGAAGTTAGCAACAACTACATTCATCATAATCATGATGGCCGCAAAGAAAGCTATTGGGGAGGAGGCGGAGAAAACATTAACTGCAAGCGCAGTACCAGGAATGGCAAAGTATTTAACAATGTCATTCATGACTCACGTCGATTGGGCATATACGTTGAAGCCTGGGATGGTTATTGTTTTGATATAGAGGTATATAATAACACGGTATACAAATGTCAATTCGGTGTAGACATAGCCAGTGAATGGAATGGAAAGGTATCAAACATTAAAGTGTATAATAATATAATTCACCACACTGCTTATGATGGCATCATTCTTCCTAAGATGAATAAAAAGCCTGCACAGATAGTAAAAAATATAGAAATTTTTAATAATACAATAGTAAATCCTGAAGGATATGGTATTGTACTGAAAAATCCTCAAGCAACAAATGTCATAATAAAAAATAACCTTCTTGTTGGTGGAATTTTGGGAACATCAATAGCCGATAGTAGTTATGTTATTGACAATAATCTGGTTACCGAAACACCAAAGTTCTATAACGATAGTGTTTACAATTATCGATTAACCGCGTCCTCTCCGGCAAAAGATAGTGCCGTCGAGTCATTAGTACCAGTAATAGACAGGGATTCTAACATCAGGCCTTTAGATAACGGGTACGACATTGGCGCTTATGAATATAATGCATCTTATACCCCTCCTGCATTGCCAACATTGATAAAGGAATTTATTGGAAAAGCAATATCATATAGCGAGATAGCACTTAACTGGCAAGCAAATACAAATAACACCAATGGCTATAGGGTTGAAAAAAAAGCAGCAAGTGAAACCAATTTTAGCCTACAATCTATCAAAGAAGAGTATGAAATACGTGACACCTTAAAAAACCTGGAACCCGCGACAATATATGAAATAAGAATAAAGGGCTTTAACGATGCCGGTTTTGGGCCTATCTCAAGCTTACTTATCACAACGGACAATCCCCCGAAACCAGCAGTACCAGAAGGCTTCGCGATAAATGTCTCAAGTATTTCAGAAATAAAAATATGGTGGAAACCTGTAAAGTATGCTGGTGGTTACGTGATTGAACGACAAACTTCAGGAAGTTCCTTTGAATTTATTGATAGCCTGGGCGCTGATGAAAGGGCTTATAAAGACACGGGGGTAAATCCCGCGACAACTTATACCTATCGGGTGTATGCTTATAATGTTAGTGGAAATTCTGATTATTCAACTGAAATTGAAGGTACTACCGGTAATAATACCCTTGTAAACGAAGGCATGAAAAATATAGTGAAAATATATCCTAATCCTGCAAGAAATTTCGTTTACATCTATAATTCACATAAAGATGCCGCGACTATTTTATCCCAGTTAGGGGAACCGCTCATAACAGAATCAATAGGCGCGGGTGAAAATATAATAAATATAAAAAGTTTGAAGAAAGGTTTTTATATAATAAAGCTGGATAAGAGCGGAAAAGTATTCAAATTATTGATCGAATAATTATCAAACCTTAAAACAATTAATATAATAGCTTTCATTACTATCAAATAATTTGCAAAGGTTATTTCCTGGCAGCTCCTTATTCCTGCATGATATCCTTAGGGGTTGTAATAAAATAAGTTTAAAACGTCAGGTTATTTAGGCACAACCCATTAATAGCATCAAACAATATTCCGGCAGCGGATGAAACAATATTCCAATTATCATGAAAATGCTTATTATGGAATTATGATTACTTACTTCGGAATATACTTTTGTAACCAGGGCAATAATATTAGTATAATTGCTATCGAATAAAACCAGGTATACTTGTATGGGTTTACCTGATAATTTTTAATTTTTAATTCAAAACTGAAAAATATGATGAAAAAAACTAGACTTTTCTCGATTTGTGCAGCTATAGTATTGCTGCTATTTAGTTTCTCGATGCAGGCTGAAGAAATCCTGGTCGGGGATTATGAAACGGTAACCCCTGAAGTAAGTGAATTGTATCAAAGTACTATTGAGGTTGTTGCTAATCCTGATCAATCAGGAATTAATACTAGTGATAATGTTGCTAGGTTTTTAGGTACCAAAGAGCCGGATGGGGGAAGTTATTCTATGTATGGAATTAGTATTCCTTCAACCCCACTGTATGAAATTGACAGCATTGAGTTTTTGATTTCTGCAGAAGATACTTTAAAGGAGTTGTATGCACAATTTCAAGATACAACTTTAGAAGGT